>JAHQVM010000001.1 GCA_019634365.1 Flavobacteriaceae bacterium
ACTTTCAAAATTCCCACTTGGTACGGTCTGGAATTCAAAGCCAATTTCGAACAGAATACCGGAGATTTCCTGAACCAGCAATTTGCGCAAACAGAAGACGGATTGTACAGTGCTGGGGTTTCCTTGGACCTTGCCCGAGGATTCCTTATCAACGATAGGATGGCCAATTTGCGAAAGGCCAAATTCTTCATGGAGCAAACCAAAGCCGAAAGGGATTTGCTATTGAACGACCTAATCTTCGAAGCTACCAAATCCTATTTGGATTGGTTGGAAGCCTATAATGAGGAGCTCATTTTTAGAAATTTCCTAAGCAATGCTGAGCAGCGTTTTCAAGGTGTGAAACAAAGTGTGGAAGCAGGCGACAAAGCGGCCATCGATAGTACCGAGGCCCGCATCACCTTGGAAACACGTTTGCTGAATTTGGAAGCGGCACAATTAAAGCGACTGAAAGCCGCCCTGAAAGCCAGTAATTTCCTCTGGCTTAATGACGTTCCCCTAGAGATTCAAGAAGGGGTATTTCCATCGCTACCGAGTTTGGAAATACTGGAAGCCTCGCTTACGCTAGAGGGCATTACAGACACGACAGTTCTTACCGAAAACCATCCCAAGCTGCGCAGTTTGGATGCTAAAATCGAAGGCTTACGGGTAGATCGTTCCCTAAAACGGAACAAACTCTTACCCAAGTTGAACCTGGAGTACAATTTCCTAACTCCGGATGTTAATGAACTTTCGGGCATAAACACGGCCGATTACAAAGGAGGCATTACCTTCCAAATGCCTTTGTTTCTAAGAAAAGAACGAGGAGACGCGCGGCTGGCGAATGTGAAATTGAAAAATGCCAATTTAGACCGATTGGGCACTTCGTTAAAACTTCAGAATACCATCACAGCCACCAATCAGGAAATTAATTCTTTGGGAAGACAACAGAACCTAATCGTTTCGATCGTGGAAGATTATGAGCGACTGGTGCGTGCCGAAGAACGTAAATTCGAATTGGGCGAGAGTTCCCTGTTCCTTATCAATTCCCGGGAACAAAAACTAATAGAGTCACAATTGAAACAAAATTCCCTTCAAATAAAATCATTGAAAGCCACTGTGGGATTGTACAATGCCCTTGGATTAACCCTATAAAAAAGCCCCGCTATACGCGAGGCTTTTTAGTCTTAGGCCTTTAGATTCCTAAAGGAACCATTTTCAAGCGTTTTTCAATTTTTCTTTTTTTAGTGGTAAGACGTTTCATCAAATCCATAAGTTCGCCCTCTTTGGTTTTCTTATAGATTTCGTTAATGGCTAATATGAGTCGTTTGGCTTCCCGGGAAGCTTTCACCCTGTCACTAGTAGACATATGACTCATTTTTGCTTTTTCAAATTCTAATGCATCATTAATAATATCCATAGCGTTTCAATTTTTGTTTAATCTTATGTAAATTTACTTAAACAGTATGAGATTTGAAAGCTGATTAGCAATTCTTTAACTAAAGAAAAGCTTCTTGAAAATTCGATCAATCGGTCGCAATACGTAACTTTATAGCAATCATGACGAGAGACTACATCGACATTAACGATTTTACCATTTTGGTAGAGACCGCCAATTCTGATACCGTGACAATAGATGCCTGTTCTTTTGACGAACCCGTCATCGCCGTTGCCTTTTATGGGTCGGGAAATGTGGATCTTGCCATGAAGTATGGAAAAAATGAGAAGCGCTTCGAATATACCAAAGGATTGGCCCTGTCTTTTTACGCCGATGAAAAAGTGCTTTGCGAACATACCGTTGCTGCCAACAAACCCTTAGAATGTATTGTCATTGCCACCGCATTGCGCAATTTGGAAAAACTACCCAATGAGGAAGGTGAAATTTTTTCCAGTATGCTCAACGAATTGGTAAACCCACGCGATCATTATGTGGAAGGCCCCAGCTTCTTTATGACTCCGGAAATGCAACATATTGTAGATGCTGTTTTCAAGAACACCTACCATGGTAAAACCAAGATGATGTTCTTTCGAAGCCAGATGACGGCCTTGCTGTCCCACTTTTTTGGGCAATTGGCCGAATTGAAAACGGAAACCATCAATCCTCTGGAACGAGAAAAACTGGAACAGGCGCGCAACATTCTTTCATCCAATTTGGATGATCCCCCTTCTCTTTCCGATCTGTCACGGCAAATTGGCCTAAACACCTACAACCTTAAAAAGAACTTTAAAGAACTTTTTGGCCTTCCCGTGTTCAAATACCTTCAAAACCAACGTCTCATCACTGCCCATGACCTCATTCGTGGAAACAAGGCTACCGTACAAGAGGCAGCTTGGCAGGTGGGATACGATAGTTTGAGTTCCTTCTCCAATGCTTTTGCCAAAAAATTCGGCTATCGCCCCAGCCAAATAAAGTAGTTCTCCTTTTCGAACAAATCATATTCCTTTTAGAATAAATCGAACCGATAGGCTCGCGATAGTTTTGTCATATCAAACTTTAAAACCAAATGATATGAATTTTTCAAGAGCCATTAGATCCTCCGCCTACGTTTGGGAAATCGGCATCATACTTTTTACGATAGCGATCCATTCACCCTTAGGAGAGAATACCGAATTAATCGCCAACCTTACGCTTAACATTGCCATAATTCCCTTGGCTTGGTTTGGAGCACGACACTACTATAGAAAGGGAAACGACACCCCGGGTTATCAACTGGCGCTCGTTATGTTGGCCATGACCATCTTCTTGGATGCGACTATCACAGTGCCCATTCTCATCATGCCTTATGGTGGTAACTACACTACATTCTTTGGAAGCTTTGGTTTTTGGATCATCGCACTGGAATATGTTGCTACCGTACTCATCTATGATGCTTACAAACAACGCCAATCCCTTTCAACCATTAAATTTTAAAACAAAGACCATGGAACTATCATTCAAATTCATCATGCTATTCATCAGTATTTTGTTTACCGGACTTACCGCTGGATTGTGCTTTACCTGGTCCAATGCAGTGGTACCCGGCATCGGAAACCTAGACGACCTTACCTTCCTGAAATCCTTTCAGGCTATGAACAGGGCCATCATCAATCCAAGTTTTCTCATCGTCTTTTTTGGTCCCGTTGTACTGCTCTTTCTGAATGCTTTTCTATACAAAGACGCAAACACCAACGCTTTCTGGTCATTTTTAATGGCTGCCCTGCTCTTCTTTATAGGCGTGGGCTTGGTAACCATCTTTAAAAATGTCCCGCTTAACGAACTGCTGGATAAAACAGTGCTGGAAACAGCTACACAAACCGAATTGGCAGATCTGCGCCAAACCTTCGAAAAACCATGGAAACAATGGCATATGGTACGAACCGTGACATCGTTCACTGCCTTTGCATTGCTTCTTTCTGGAATACTATATCTCAAATAATTATCAATTTTAAAACAAACAGAAAAATGAAAAACGAACAATTTTTAATTATCGGTGGTACCGGAAAAACCGGTCGCAAAGTAGTAGAAAGTTTAACCCAATTAGGTCAATCCGTTCGTATAGGATCGCGATCGGCAGCAATTCCTTTCGATTGGGATCAACCCACAACCTGGGAAGCTGCCTTGGAAGGAATCGATAAAGTCTACATTACCTTTCAACCCGATTTGGCAGTTCCCGGTGCTTTCGAAGCTATTGAAACCTTAGTAGCCATTGCAAAACGCAAAGGAGTAAAGAAGCTTGTCCTACTTTCAGGAAAAGGAGAAACCGAAGCCGAACGTTGCGAGCAAGTCGTCATCAATTCAGGATTGGATTATACGATTGTACGAGCGAGTTGGTTCAATCAAAACTTTAGTGAAAGTTTCTTTTTGGAACCCATTCAGCAGGGAACCGTTGCATTGCCCATGCCAGAAGCCCGAGTGCCTTACTTAGACACAGGCGATATTGCCGATGTGGTGGTGGAAGCCCTTTTGCACGACGAACACAATGGGGAAATCTATGAACTCACGGGACCCGAATTGCTAACCTTTAAGGATGTGATCGAAATCATTTCTGAAGCCAGCGGAAGGGACATCAATTACTTTCCGGTTTCTTTGGAAGCCTATCTGGATGTGATGAAACAACAGGATGTACCTGCCAGTTACATTTGGCTCATCGAATACCTTTTTACCCATGTATTGGTGAACCCCACAAATTCGGTAGTGACCAACGATGTGGAAAAAGTGCTGAAACGTCCCGCCAAATCCTTCAGATCCTATGCAAAAGAAACAGCGGCAACAGGGGTTTGGAACGCACCCAAAGAAATGACTCACTAAGTAGTACCCATCTAACCCAATGAGTGTCCGAAGTAGGAAATTCTTCCTTCTTCGGACTTTTTATAGGTATACGTTGATTCCCCCATTGCCAAAAGGGATTTTACCTGAAAATTAGATCATTCGACCCAAGGATTCGTTTCGAACCCAAAAAGTAGGTATCTTAGGAGCTAAGATGTAACATCTTGACCTTCAGACTAACCAATAAACTAAAAACATGAATCTTCTCATTGTACTCCCCATTGTCTTAGGCCTGCTAATTTTACTCTCCATTATCATCTTTAACAAGTTTGTGAAAAACCGAAATTTGGTAAAAGACGCTTGGAGCAATATCGATGTGGCACTAAAACGCCGTTACGACCTCATCCCCAATCTGGTCGAAACCGTAAAGGGCTATGCCGCTCATGAAAAGGACACCTTGGAGCGTGCCATCCAAGCCCGAAACAATGCCATTGCCGTGCCCGCTGGGGATATTAATGAACAGATAAAGGCCGAGAATGCCTTGCAGCAAACCCTACGGAGTATCTTCGCCCTGAGTGAAGCCTATCCCGATTTAAAAGCCAATACCAATTTCATTCAATTGCAGGAAAAACTGAATGAAATAGAAGAAAACCTAGAACGCAGCCGTCGTTACTATAACGGAACGGTTCGGGAGAACAACACCTATGGCGAAAGCTTTCCCGGAGTATTATTCGCAGGGATGTTTGGGTATCAGCATTTCGATTATTTCGAAACCCCGGCGGCCGAACGCGAAAACGTAAAAGTTGATTTTTCATCCTAAGCCCATGAAGTTCTTTACGCAATTACTGCTTTGCGGTTGTTTGGTCCTATTTGGCTTTACGGCCTTTTCACAAGGGTTCGATGTGGAAGGCTATGAAGTGGATATTTACATTCATGAGGAAGGCTACTTCGATGTAGTCGAAAAATACGATGTCTACTTCAATATGCAAAAGCATGGCATCTACAGGGACATTCAAACCAAATACGATCTCACCACCGAAACGGGCGAAATGGAGAAAAGGGAAATCGGAATTAGTACTATCGATGTCCCCGACCATAAATTTGAGGTCTCTTCCAAGTTCGAACAGCGATTCAACAATTACCTCCGCATTAAAATTGGTGATCCCAACCGAAAGATTCAAGGCCCTGTGAAGTACGAAATCCGCTACCGGGTAGACCACGCCTTTTTATTCGAAAAAGCCGCTACCCGTTTCTATTGGAACCTTAAACCCACGCTCTGGTATGCGCCATTCAAAAAAATGAACTTTCAAGTACATCTTCCCTCGGGTATGAATTTGGACGATAATGATGTATTTCTATATGCGGGGCCCAGTGGATTTACGGAACCCACCGAAGATTTCAATGTGACCGTTCAAAACGGGGTCATTACAGCCACATCACGATCTGGGTACATTTCCCACTATGGGGATGCCGTCACGATCTTGGCTAACCTGCCCAAAGAACGCATTACCGAAATTAAACACCCATGGCCCTTTTGGAAGGATTACGGCTGGACGTTGATCCTAGGTCTTTTGGGCATGATCTTTTACGGCATCTTTCAACGGCATGGGAAGGATGATCCAGCCCCTGCGATTACCAGTTACTACCCTCCAGACCAGATGGATCCTGCCATGGCTGGCTTCCTAATGAATGATCGTGGCGACACCCGAGATCTCATTGCATTCATACCCTATTGGGGTTCGCAAGGACTCATTGAGGTTAAAAACATTGAAAATAGTGGCCTATTTGCCAAGGATGATACCCAACTAATTAAATTAAAGGATCTCCCTTCGGGCCGACCCCATTACGAGCGCAAGATTTTCGATGGCTTATTTAGTGGCCGAAATGAAGTTTTGGTAAGCAGCCTACGCAACAAATTTTACAGTAAAATGAGTACTGCCAAAAGTTTACTGAAAAAAGCAGCACAGCGCTATTACATTCCCCAATCCCGCAAAGTGTTGGGGTGGGTCGCCTTGGTTTTGGTGCTGGGTATTTTTATCCTCACCCCGCTTTTCCTTTATTTTTGGGGCTTTCTGGCCGCTATAGTCGCTTTTGTAAGTTGTGTCGTACTATTGATCTTTAATTCGTTCATGATCAAAAAGAATAGGCATGGCACGAGGGTTCTTTCCGAGTTGAAAGGCTTTAAGCAGTTTATAAAAACGGCCGAGGAAGGTAAGCTTAAGATGCTGCTAAAGGAAAGTCCTCAGTATTTCGAGGATACGATGTCGTACGCGTTGAGTTTTGGGACGTTCACGACCTGGGCCAAAAAGTTTGACGATCTTAACATCCCGCCTCCCAAATGGTATCACCATAGTGGTACCCACAACAGTTTTCACAGTTTTTCGAACTCCTTTAGCAGTAGCATGAGTTCGGCAGGGAATGTCATGGTTAGTTCGCCCTCAAGCAGCGGATCCGGTGGCAGTGGCGGTGGTTCTTCGGGTGGAGGCTTTGGTGGCGGTGGTGGCGGTAGCTGGTAATCAACACCCATATAAAAAATGAGCTACTCTTAATTATAGCGAAGAGCTCACCGTAAAAAAGGACCTATTCTATCCAATTCCTTTAGGTAGAAGGATATAACAGATTGTACAGTGCGATCGTGTTCTTGTCAATTTCTGTTATCACGTTGTAGCTGCTGTACATAATCGAATCCCGATAGGCAAGATGGCGTAACCCAAGGGCATGACCAATCTCATGCAAAAGAATATTTTCTAGATTGATGGATTTATCATATTTATTACCCACAGGTGCGTCGGTATCAGACCATACCGCATCACTGTTTAAATAGATGACGCCACCCGTAATGCCACCCCTATCCTGCTGGGTATAGTAGCGCCCTAAAGCGTTATCAGGTAATTTGTCATGACTAGTTCCCGATACAAATTTTATGTAAAGCCTAGGTATCGGTTTCCCAACCTCAGGCATTTTTTCGAAAGTAACGTGAGTGCTCACCATATTCCATTTCTCAAAGGCACTATCTATATGCTCTTTCCACTCTTTATGACCCGTAATTTTTTCATAATGCACCAACTCATTGCTTAGCCCATAATAAATGGTGTTACCTGCCCAGCGATTTGAATAATCAACCGATTTAAAACTTCCCAATTGGCGAATTTTAAACCTTGTTGCCCAGGAATTATGGTCCGCAGGAATTGCCTTTTTCATGGCATCGGTACCAATATCCAATTTATACTTACCGTCTTCACTATAAATTTCTATTCTATCACCATGAAAAATGGGGCCTTCCTCCTTTTCCCGGCCTACAATTTTAAGTCGCGTGGCCCAGGAATTATGGGAAGCCGGTACAGTTTTTTGCATGGCATCGGTACCAATATCCAACCTGTATTTACCGTCTTCGGTAAAAATCCCAATTACATCATCCTGCATTATAGGACCTTGGGCACCATTTAAGCGTTTAATTACCAATCTCGTTGCCCAGCTGTTATGACCGGCGGGGACGTTTTTCTTGGTAGCATCTTCTCCTATGTCCAATCGAAAACAGATGTCTTCACTATACACGCCTACCGTTTCATTAAAGTTTATTACACTCATAGTTTTAAAATTTTTGTAGCTGCATAAATATCCAGCTATTTCAATGGCCACGAAATAAGTAGAAATACGTAACCCCATTACCCTAAGGAACGACTTGCGGTCCTCATGTTTAATTTTCCGATAATGCACACATAATTTCACTATCTTAGTTACCAGAGTTTTCCCCTTTATTTATTAATTATTTTTCGCGACTATATGCATAGCCAATGCGATCATTGCCTATGGCTCCCCTCTTCGCATTAAACCAATTTATTTATTCTTATGAAAAAAGAACAGCAACAACCCATTCCACCGGGCTGGGCAGGTGGTTATGAAGAGTCGAACCCTGCATTTTCGTATCCGCACCCGGATCTTTCATCCGTTGCCATGAATCACAATTTGCAACATGTAAAACTCATTAAACGGCAAATACAGGCCGAGTGGCCTCAATTTAGTTGGCAAACCATTCCAGGTGAAGAAAGTTCCCGTTGTTACCAAATGTTTTCACCTTATATCTCACGCATTGGGTATACCAATACGGGGAGAGCCTATTCTATCATCTGTCCGCAGCAAGGGACATGGATTAAAGGCTTCGGAACTTTAAACGTAGAGGTAACCGTTACCAAAACCCGCGGATGGGTAAACGAAGATACCCGTGAGATGTATGCCGATTTAATTGTAAAACCCAAACTCTGGTTTAGTCCCGATGCCAGCCAAAGTACCTTGGGTAAAATCATTTGGGATGGCTTTAAAGCATTGGCGGGCGAATGGCCTTTCCCAGCCACAAAGAAACATGCCATGCAATTGCATACCTCGTTGCCCGGAAATCCAGATCAAGAGATCTTTCCATTGTTAACAGGACTCACCACCAATTTTAAAATACCAGACTTTGCCAGACACGATGGCGAATCTTGGACCCAGGCCAACCTTGAGGTGGAAATTGGATCCCTCTTCAAAACCAATTCATCTTTTGTAGATGAGTTTAACCAGTTGGTCATGAATGCCTTTAACCTAGCTTCTGGCAACCTTTTGGCGCAAGGCAATGTACTGGCTTGGAATATTTGGGCTTCCGAACCGCAATTGGCCGATTACAACGAATGGATGAACCATGCCACCTATTGGAGGCATTCCATCGATGTGGACCACCGTGCCCCCACAGGGTCGGGAACCAATCCACAGTATTTCGACGGCACTCCCTTTAAGGTTGATGAGTTTTTATTGGAGGAGGCCATCCATGAAATCATTAAATTCATTACCAGTCATTTGTATAGAAAGCACCATATCCTAGCGCATTAAAAGACAGAATTATTCGAAAAGACCTCAGCAAATGCCGAGGTCTTTTCAGTTGTTATTTTATTTTAATGTTATGAAGCATCCCGATAGCCAAACCCTTTCTACATACACAATCCCCTGTTTTTCTTATCTTTAGTATGAAAAAGAAACAACCAAAACCCATTGCTATGAAAAAAATTACCCTCCTTTTTGCATTCCTTGTTATGCCTTCTCTTGGCGTCGCCCAGGTTATGCTAGAATTGTATAACGACTTTGAAGACGGCACTCTGGAAAATTGGACCAATGCCGATGGCTCCGAAACCCAGCTCACTATAGAAGACTTCCCCGATCCCCAATCCCCTTGGCAGGAAGACCTTAAGATTTTAAAGAAAATCTGCGATGGCACCGCAACACCTGTAGGCGAAATGGCTATTGTAAAACAATTTCCCGAACCGATGCTATTGGATATAGCATGCGATGATGATTCCGGCATCGACTGTTTTAGCAATATAGACCTGCACATGAGGAACGCGAACGATTTTCCCCTAAATCTTAAGTTAGGCTTTAAAGACGTCTTGGGACAAAGAATTGTAATGGAAGCCTCTTTCGAAACAGAAGTTCCCCCACTGGCAGGTTGGGATGAATACTTCGGGTTATATGCCGAAGTTACCCACTACCTCGATGGCCCCGATGCCTTCGATTATACACAGGTGGTCGAAGTGAAAATTTTCCATAGCACCAGTCCTACCCCAACGTACGTAGGGGATTATGTGGTGGGTGATCTGGAGATCGATTATATATTCCCCGTCTACCTTTTGGGAACCGAGGATCATACCTCGATTATTGCAGCTCCCGCTCCCAATCCGACCAACGGGAAACTGATCTTGAAATCCCTAAACACCGAGCCCATATATTATAAATTATATGGACTTTCGGGAAGATTGATCCAAGAAGGAACTTCTCTTGATAACCGAGAGCACACCATAGATTTAAGTCAGTTGGCCGATGGTGTATACCTGATCGAGGTAGCCGCTGGATCACAAAGAGAAGTACATAAGATTGTAAAATCCAGATACTAATGCATTCTACCGCTGTCGCAACATGATATCACCCTAATACAATTGTATGTTTTTCCTATCTTTAATAAAAAAGAAACAACCATAACCCCCACGCTATGAAAAAAATATACCTCATCCTTTTCCTAATGGCCTGCTCTTTGGCCTATGGACAGATCGTAAACATCCCCAATGCCAACTTTAAAAATGCCCTAATAAATACCAACTGCGCAGATTTGGATGGTGATGGCGACCTCGATGGTGATGCAGACACCAATGATGATGGCGAAATTCAACTTTCGGAAGCGCTAGCAGTGCATCAGCTATGGGTAAGTGATCGCGATATTTCCTCGATTGCGGGTATCGAAAATTTTTCCAATCTCCGAGTCTTGGGTTGCAGCGGCAATCCATTGGGGACCGTAGACATTAGTCAGAATAGCGCCTTAGAAACTTTTAGATGTCATGCGTGTGAGTTAACCAGTCTGGATGTAACACAAAACACCAACCTTACCGATTTAACCTGTTCCCTCAACCAGTTAACGCAGTTGGATGTAACCCAAAATATAAACCTGGAAAGCTTGATTTGCAGTATCAATTCCCTTGGGAGTCTCAATGTAACACAGAATCCCAATCTGCAGTACTTATTCTGCTACGAAAACCAAATTAGCAGTCTTAATGTATCCCAGAACCCCCAACTAATAGATCTTAGGTGCAACGAGAACCAAATCTCGGGGCATTTAAATGTTATGCAGAACCCAGAGCTTTTGCATCTGGTTTGTTATAGCAATGAAATTGCCAATCTGGATGTAACCCAAAACCCAAACTTGGTCTGGTTGGATTGTAGTGATAATGAGTTAACCGCATTGAATGTATCCCAGAACACAGCCTTGCGCACTTTATGGCTGCGTGACAACAATCTTTCGGTCTTGAATGTAACCAACAACCCTGACCTTAGGAATTTGTTTTGCGCAAACAACCAACTTACCAACCTAAATGTTACACAGAACAGTGTATTGGAAGCTGTAGGTGTTCAGGATAACCATTTAACCCAGCTAGACTTAAATCACAATCCATTATTGGAGTTTTTCGCCTGTGGCGGCAACCAATTTGAGAGCGTAAATACTACCTCGAATCCGCTCCTGCGTTACTTAAGGGTCGAGAACAATCTATTGACAGAATTAAATGTTTCACAAAACACCGAACTATGGGAAATCTCTTGTGAGGGCAACCAACTTACCGAATTAGATGTAGACAATAATACCATATTACGACATCTATCTTGTGAAAACAACCAAATCGAACAACTGGTATTATCCCAGAACCCACAGTTACAAACCCTGGATTGCTATAACAATGCGCTCACATCATTGGACATCTCTGGGGTAAACCACTTGTTTTACCGCTTGAATTGCTCCAACAATCTGCTTACAAGTTTGGATGTCTCTTCCATACCCGAGTTGCACCAATTAAGGTGCCAGAACAACAATTTATCTTTTCTCAATGTAAAAAACGGAAACAACTTCGAGCTCTTTACTTTATTCGCATACGACAACCCAGACTTAAGCTGTATTGTGGTAGACAATGCCCTACAAGCTGGGGCTAGGGAATGCGAAAGCCCTTCCTCTGGCTGGTGTATAGACGACACTACGGGCTACGACGAATTTTGCGATTTGGGAATAGAAGATCAACTCTTGGCCCGTATAAAACTATATCCCAATCCCACTGCAAACACCTTACAAATAGAAACCCCATTACCATTGCAGGGGATTACACTTTATGCTATGAGTGGGCAATTGCTCAAGAAAACCACCGCTACCGAGATAGATGTGGCGGCGCTACCCCCCGGGATGTACTTTGCTTCTATAACGGTAGAAGGACAAGAAATCATTAAAAAGTTCTTGAAATATTAAAAAGCCGTACTTTATTCTTGTGGCGGCACATAGTACAAGCCAGGGTTGTCTATATTAAGACGTTCTGCTGTCGATGGCTTTTTTTCATTGCGTATGCGATACACGACGCGGGTTATGGTATCCAAAACCGTTGGGATACTCGGGAAAAAGGAATAGTCCCGTTCCCGATCTTGGGTAATACTAAAATCCTCCCTTTTGTAATTCTTTGGGGCATTGGGCAGCGCAAAGAACTTATCCAACCACAGAGGATCGAGCACGGTATTTAACCGCAATTCTATACTATCCATCTTGGCGCCTGCAAACATCTCGGCATTGGGCAGGTAAGCGCCTTCGAAATCGCATCCCTCCAGATTGGCCTTCTTTAAATTAGCATACGATAGGTTGGCATAGCGCATGAGACTGTTTTCCAGATCGGCCCAGGCCAGATTGGTAGAGACAAACCGAGCACCATAGAAATTCCCTTTTTTTAGGTTGGCGTGGTTCAAATTCATTTGGGAGAGGTTTACATAGGATGCATTCTGTTTAAAAAGATCGATCCCCTCCAGATCGGCATAGGAAAAATTCATCTTAGACTGCATATAATCGGTAAACAGATAGGAGTTTACAATAGAGATGAGCAACTGGCCGCGTTCTGGACTCAGTGGGCGGGTGAGCTCACCGTTTTCATCCAGGTATTTGTAAGGTTTTAACGAATTGCTCAGGGCAATGATACGCCCATTAAGGCGGGAGGACAATTGGCGGTTGGGCGCAGTGATCAATTCTGGGTTTTCCACTTCCTGTAAATCCAACTCTTCGTCTATTTTGTCGAGAATACTGCTCAACTCGAAGGTAAGGGCCGACCTACGGGTAGACTCTTCCAAGAAGGTTTGGTTCTCGGTAAAGGTGTTCTGGTCATCGATTAGGGCGTTTTGCCGGTCCAGGATTTCGTTGGCCCTATTGGCAATAATCACTCCCATTACGGCTGTAATGGTAATACCTACCGCGGTGGCCGTACCCGAAGAAAACAACACAAAGGCGATGGCTCGTACCGCGGCAATTCGCTCTTTCTTGTTGTCCCATTTTTTAAAGAGGTTGAGGAAGGCGGGGATGATCCTGTGTTCCTGCTCCAGGATTTTAAGCTCCAGTTTTTCCAGACGTGTTTCGGTGTCTTCTAGGGGTTTTTCGTTTTCTTTTTCCATAGCCATAGATTACGGTAACCCCAAGGATGGGGATTATGGGTTTCGTTTTCTTTTTTTGAATTAGGGGTATAGCAATACCCTAAAACTACGATACTATTTTGGCTTATTGAAATTTAAAAGGGGAGGATTTAAAGGTACGAAATATTATATCTTCCCAGAGACGAAATTACCCTTCGTACCTCCAATACTTATTGTATATTTACTCTATGAACGTACGATTAACGAAGGAGCAGAAGATTCGCGTTCTCAACTCCAACGATATCTATGCCGTGATGCAGCAGGTATTGTTGCGCGAAAACAAGGTGAGCAGGAACAAGGAGCACTTTTGGGTGGATTAACATCATTTAATTTGTCGATAGTATTTTAAGTCAACAACCGTAAAAAGCAGCTTCTTTAAATGGACTTAAACAAAAACAACAGCCTCATCTTAATCATATTATCATTAATTTTTCTTTTACCCAACATAGGTTGTTTGTTGGTGGCGCATTTCGCTATGGATGCTGCACCAACCATCCTATATATTGTCCCGAGTGTGATGATCATACTCAGTATGATTGGGCTTATATATGGCTTGGCATTGCGGAAAAGACCAGATAAATAAAATGATGAACAAAGTGTTCTACAGGATTATCTGAAACTACACTGACAATAAGCATTTTATGATTATATTTAAGGAAACAAACCCCCTTGTAACCATTAAATTCCTTACACCATGAAATTCCTATTCCTTCTGATAATGGGTCTATCCCTTACCATAAACCCTACCGAACCAACACTGGAAGACTTTGTATTTACCCAAGAACTATTGCCCAAAAACTGCTCCTTTAAAGAGGTAACCGAAGGGGCTCGTTTGCCATGTAAAGCCACCACCAATCCCTATGTTTCTAACGATCCTGCTTTTGTTAATTGTTTTGCGGGGATGATGCTGCGTGACGAGGCCCTCACCCAAAAGGTGAAAAAAGCACTGTTTTCGGTATATATGGATACCAACGAGGTAGGTGTTTTTGGCCTGGAAGCCGATAGCGAAGAAAGCGCCCTGCAAATAGTGGCCCACCTAGAAGATAAAGCACCCAATGATGAAGGCTCCTCGTTACTACAATCGGGACCCATTGTTATTTTACTGTGGCAAGATCGTGGAAAAACCGAGGCCTATGAAACACTGAAGTCCTTAATTGAAAAACAGATGGAAAAATGAATATAGTGGGTACGGGATTGTCTTTTTTGTAGTAAAATGACTACAATTTCCCCGTAATAAAGCATGAGGTTTTCCCAGAAATAAATATCTTTAAACACTAACTAAACCCAAATACAATGAAAAAATCCCTTTTACTGGCCGTTTGCGTAATGGCCGCAACCCTGTTTTCCTGTAAACAAAATCCTGCCGAAACCCCCGAGCACAAAGCCATGGTGGCCGAGCACGAAGCCATGGAAGCATCACATGACGCAATGGCCAAAGAACATGAAACCATGCAGGACAATCACAATGCCATGATGGAAGCACACAAAGCCGTGGAAAACGATTCCATTCATATGGCCATGGAAGCCGAGCATGGTGCCATCCTCGCCAAACATGAAGAACTTATAAAAGCGCACGATGCATTGCTTGCCAAACATGCAGAACTGGAAACCAAGCATGGGGCGGGTGAAATGACCTTGGAAGAAATGACCGCCGAGCATGAAGCCATGAAGGCCGAACATGAAAGCATGGAGGCTGAACATAAAAAGATCAAGGCGGATCACGATCGCGTGGCTGCAGAGGATGCCAAAATGATGCAGGAAGACAAAGACAAAGAAAGTGAGGAGCAGTGAACTGCCATGGGCGAACCCAATAAAATACATGGTGCTAGACGCCTGCTTAGATAAAAAAACCCTTGACAATTGTCGGGGGTTTTTTATTCCACATACTAATGGAGCACTAACATTGCTTTTCGAAACTGACTGGGTTTTTGCCCTTCTACCTTCCGGAACATGCTACAGAAATATTCGTAGGAATTGAAACCCGAATTAAAAGCCACTTCCTTTAAGCTCAATTCATTTTTCTTTATAAGCATTTTCGCATGGTTAATACGGCGCTTAAGAATATACTCGACAGGAGAGGCACCCGTCGCCTCCTTAAACTTTTTAAAAAAAGTCGTATTGCCCATACCGGCGATAACTACCATTTCATCTACTGTAATTTTGCCATCTATATTATTGGAAACGTACTGTACGCACTTCTGAATGGCAGGATCTTTTATGGTATCCTCTATATTTTCCAACAGCAGGAACAATCCATTGGTCTGAAAAACAATGAGCAGCATCTCCTTTAGCATAAGCGTGATAATCATTTGGTTGGCCTTGGTATCCTCTAAAAGCCTACGTGCATATATCCGGAATACGATATCTATCAAAGCGGTATTGTTCGACAGAAAGAAACGATCCTGAGATGACCCGTCCGGCTGTTTGAGCAACAGCCTACTTTCCTTAGATTGTTGTATTTCTTCATAATACCTCTGAATGAAACAGGGATCTAATTCTAACTCCAAGCATTGGGTAGGATTATCGAAAGAGGCGCTGGGGATACTTACCGACTGTACGATTTTGCGTTCGGGGATTAAAAAGGAACCCGGGAAAAACTCATAGCGCTCTCCATTTGCCACCACACTTTTATGGCCTTTGGACATGATGGTAATCACATTCTTTTCAAAATAGAACTTGATGTCCTTAGAGGGAGTATTGGATTCATAAACGGATAACATTCCATGCTCCAATGGGTAGCGTGTAGCCCTTTCAATAAATTTTTCCATTACTTAAGTATTATTCTTTTTAATTCACTATAATTCAAATTTATGAAATACTATTTGATCATCAAGTTAAAATGAATTTTATATAAGTTTTAATGAATTATTCTTCACTTTTATATCATTTGACCCCCATAAATTGCGAAAAATTTTTAAAAATTGAATTAATTATCCAACTACTGTTGATCATCAAAGGGATGAAATAACGAATACCATCGATATAATTTTGATGAATACTATAGTTATTGGTGAATTTTTCTAAAGTAAAATGTAAACCAATTAAATAAAAAAAACATGAAAACGAAAATGTTACATCTACTACTGGGTCTACTTGTCTTTGGCACTTGGCATACCATGACGGGTACCAACGATACAGGCTCAACGTACAATTATGTCGCCTACCTTAGTGGTACGCAGGAAACACCAGCTGTACTTACAACAGGGTATGGAAGCATTTCCGCCAATCTTACTGGTACCACTTTAACCATTACAGGGGCATTCCAGGGACTCAGTTCCGATTTCGATGCCAATGTAGCGGGAGGTGCGCACATTCATTTAGGACTGGCGGGAAGAAATGGAGGGATAGAATTACTTCTCAATACCACGGTCGCTGCCGATTTACGATCGGGAACTTATGAGGCTCCAAATAATACCTTCACCCTTACCGATGATCAAATTAATGCGCTAATGGCAAGGGAATTGTATATAAACATACACACCGTGGGATACCCGGGTGGTGAGCTTCGCGGCCAATTGCTTCCGGAGGTAGATGCCCACTATCAGGCCAATTTATTG
Organism: Flavobacteriaceae bacterium; assembly: GCA_019634365.1. Taxonomy (GTDB): domain Bacteria; phylum Bacteroidota; class Bacteroidia; order Flavobacteriales; family Flavobacteriaceae; genus Aureisphaera. Next base: position 16,780 of record JAHQVM010000001.1, read on the forward strand.
GGGAGCAACCAGGTACCATCCATCAACACCGTTGGGGGTGGAAACCTGCAATTCGAATTGTGGGGCAATGATCTTACCATTTCAGGCTCTTTTGATGATTTAGAAGGAGCTATATTATATGACTTGGCCAATGGTGCTCATATACATGTGGGGCACGCCGGTCGCAATGGCGATGTTGCATTTCCCTTGAACTTAACGCCTGATGCCGACGATTTGGGTTCCTTGGTAGAAGCCGCGAATAATACCTTTACACTGGATGCCAATCAATTGGCGCTCCTACAGGAAGAAGGTTTATATATTAATATTCATACCGAAGCTTTTAATCCTGGGGAATTACGAGGGCAGATTTTGCCGATGGCTTCAGCTGTGTTTAGAGCAGAACTTACTGGAGTACAACAAGTGCCTGCCATTGACACGGAAGCATCTGGACGATTATATTTTACCCATGACGGTATGGGCAACCTAAGTATAGGAGGCACTTTTAACAATCTATCTAGCGATCTTAATACAGATCTTGCTGGTGGCATTCATGTTCACTTAGGCTATGCCGGACAGAATGGTGATATTGAACTTATCCTGACTCCCGAATTGGCCGCAGACAATAGAAATGCTATTATTAAACCCGCAGACAATTCCTTTGCCTTATCGGCAGCGCAATTGGACGCGCTATTTGCACGCCAACTTTATGTAAATATTCATAGCCTCACTTTTATTCCGGGCGAACTACGCGGACAGATCCTTCCACTAGCCTCAACCTATCTCGGACTGAATATGGCAGGTGAAAACCAAGTGCCAGCAATACTAACTCCAGCAGTTGGGGACCTACAATTGGAGCTTACCAACGACAACCTTATTGTAACGGGCGGCTTTAGTGGATTGATAGGGGATTATGACGCCAACATTGGCGGTGGTGCACACTTGCATATCGCTGATGCTGCAGGTAATGGAGACATTGGAATCTTCCTGAATACTACAGTGGGGGCCGATCTAAAATCGGGCACCTATGAAGCTGGGCAAAATACATTCACCATAGACGACACGCAGAAGAACGCCTTGCTTTCGGGTGAATTTTATGTGAATATCCATACTACAGAATTTCCATCTGGCGAATTAAGAGGACAGGTATTGCGTGATGACAATAAGTTCCCTTGGGGTGATTTTGAAATTACCGATCCTACCAACAACAGCTCAGTTCAAATAAACGACGACCCCTCCGTTTCTTATAACGTTGTATGGGATCCAACAGTAGATCCGGATAACGATTTAGTGGTATATACCTTTCAACTGGCTATGGATTCAGATTTTCAAGAGCTTCGTTTAAATGAAAAGGTAGGTATAGACCCTATGTTCGGCACTACCAATGATGTTATGGATGCCATTCTCGAATCGGACGGAATTGCAATTGGGGAATCTGCGACGTACTATCAGCGTGTATTGGGATCGGACGGAAGTGTTTCCAATCCTTCCGCATCGCAGACGATTACCTTTGAGCGTGTTGATATACTCTCTATCACCGATCCATCGTTGGCGCAAGCGATAGCTCTCATCCCCAATCCTGCTAAAGACTTTGCACAAATAATCAGTACCAACCATGTGGGATCCTCACTTTCTGTTGCTATTTACAACACAACGGGAAGTTTAGTTATGCAACCTCAACCGTATGGCTCCAGTGACCGAATCGACATTTCGAAACTGCCCAATGGTATCTATTTCGTGCACATTACGGATTCAGCGAATGACCTACATTTAGTGAAAAGATTGATAAAAGAATAGTTTAGTTTTTGAGCGCTTGGAACTAGGGCAATCCATGCATTTTATGTTTGCCCTAGTCCTTCAGTTTGGAAAACCAAAAAATGGAATACACTATGATATACTTTGTAGAACTCTGGAATGCAAAGCCAGAATGGACGGCATTATCTAAAGAAGAAAGGTTCCAATATGTGGAACAAGTGGGTATTGCGACCCAAAAATTAACCGACCTAGGTGTAGAGGTCATAACATGGTCCGAAAATAAAACCACCGACCCACGAAAAGCCGACTATGATTTTTTTGCTATATGGACTGTTCCATCTCAAGAGGCAGCCGCTTTATTTCTAGAGGCTGTATCCAATGCGGGATGGTACAACTATTTTGACCAAGTGAATATCATAGGGGCAAAATCGGAAGCACCAGATATACTCAATACGTTGGCTCATTTGTAAGCAGATCCAATAACAGAACCTATTCAAAGCAAGGCCTTCCACTTCTAAAGTTGGAAGGCCTTCCATTACCAAGTAGGTGAGAAATCGAAAATCCTATAGCTTTTAATAATCTAAAGAATTTTTCAACTCTATAAATTTAACCACTGCTTAAACTCGGCAGCGCGATTTTTACTGATAATGATATCGGTTTCGGAGGCTGGTTCTATTACAATTTTAAGCTGATTGTTCCCGTAGCGCATGATCTTGTCTATCGAAGATATGGATATAATGAACTGTCGGTTGGCCCTGAAGAAAATCGTAGGATCTAATTGAGAATACAATTCATCCAGACTGGAGTTGGCGGTCGACTTCTTACCATCATGGCATATTACATAGGTAATGGTATTCTCTGTATAGATATATGAAATCTCTTGGATCGCTATGGGAAGAAGTTCATGACGAATATAGGTTAGGATTCGCTTTTTGGTATTGGTATCCCCTTCTGGCGTATCATCTCGTTGTTCGATAACGCGTTGCTGATATTCGCTTACCGCACTGTTCAATTTCGTTAGATTAATCACCTCATCCGACAACTTCTCATTCTTCATTTCGAGCATTTTCTCATAGCGACTTCCTATGATTCTTACCATGATAACCGTGGATAGGATGAAGAAAAAACCCATTACCAATAGGATATTCAAAAACTTCTTTCTTAAATCGTCTATCTGAGCTGCCAATAAAGATGTGTTGGTATGGCCCGCCACAATCCAATCCGAATTAGGAACTGGATAAAGGTTCACGATCTCCGATTTGTCCTTTCCCTGAAGGGATTCACTTTGCGCATCATCCTCACTTTTCTCCAAGAGTTGATACAAATCTTCTGATGATACCTCATCCGAAATAGAATTGATGATGGACTCTTGATGCGACATTTGTTTCCCCAACTGGGTCACATTGGGATGACTAACTACTTTACCGGACCAATCGAAAATGGTCACAAAGCCCGATTCCAAATCCGAGTTTTCTATACTCGCTTGCACCCCTACAAGAATGGAATCTTTAGGAATTCTATGCGATAACTGATTCCCAATTAAAAGGGCCATTTGTTTTACCTCCCGCTTGCTCACATCCAATTGGGTATCTATCACTTTATTGGCCGCCGCATCCACAAAATACCGAATGGCAAAAGTGGATATAATTACAAACAGCAGCGTGATCGCCACAAAGGTGAACAGGTAGAGTCGGTCTTTTCTCATAATTTCAGAAGAAATCGATTCATGATTCGGTGAAGAATTCTTTTTAAAGGGGTCATAGCGGTTTCAAAGATAATCAGGAATGTTTTGAATTCAAATTTACTGAATTTTGAACCTGAAAATCTTCCCTTTCAACGCCAAAATTTCCCTCTCATACACATTTATAGCGCGTAAAGCCCCATGAATTCGGTATTTCGCACTGTCATCCCAAAAGAAGTGGATTTCCAATCTCAAAAAACAAAACAGTGTAATCATGAAGTATAAATTTCTCCTTTTAACCGCATTTTTTGCCTTCCTCGCCACGAGTTGTTCTAACGATAGTGAAGATGATTTGATTGTACAAGCAGAAAATGAAAACGACACTAACGATCAGAATGACGGCACCGCCGATTTGGTCAATTATGTGGATGATATCCGGCCCATTTTACAAAGCAGTTGTGTGGCGTGCCATGGAAATCCTCCTACCAATGGTGCTCCATTTTCACTCGTAAACTTCTCCCAAGCAAGCAATCGGGCCAATCAAATTCTTAGTGCCATGTCGAGATCCAACGGTTCCCCTGGAGCGATGCCTCCTTCGGGCAGGCTTCCTCAATCTACCATAGCACTCGTAGAACAATGGATTGCCGATGGCATGCCAGAAAATTAAACGAAAACCATACCTAGTAACTATAAATCCAATAGCATGAAAACAACACAGCGTTTACTAACATTACTACTCATAATCGCGGGGCTAACCAGCACATCTGCCTTGGGCCAAAAATACATCGACACCCAAGGAACGATTCAATTCGAAGCTTCCGAAGAACTTTTCGAACCCGTGAAGGCAACCAATAATTCGGTAAGTATGGTGGCAGATTTCAGCAAAAATGAAATCGCTTCACTGGCCCTTATGAAAGGATTCCGATTTAAAAATTCGCTCATGGAAGAGCATTTCAACGAAAACTATATAGAATCTGAAACCTACCCCAAGGCCATATTCAAAGGAAAACTAAAAGATTTTGACTTTTCGAATTGGCAAGATTCTACTGCCATGATCATGGTAGAAGGAACACTCACCTTGCATGGTGAGGAGAAGGCTGTTGAAACTCCCGTAACCCTCACACGAGATGGAGATACCATTCGTCTTCAAGGAAATTTTAATGTGACCCCTGGGGATTTTGCCATTGAGATCCCGAAGATCGTTCGCAATAAAATCGCAAAAGAAATAAACATTCAACTCGACTTTAATCTAACCGAAAAATGAAAAACATCATCCCACAAACCATCTCAGTTTTGATCATTTTAGTCATTGTTTCTGCTGGGTTTGCCAAGGAACAAAACTACTTCCGTCAAGAAGCAGATATACAAACGGAAAAGTTCACAGCACCATCCATAGACCTTTTGCAATCCCATGAAGCCTATAACAATGTGACACTGGATGACGAAAAAGGAAAGCTAAAACACCATCATAGAAGACGTTAACAATGAAGAAAAAAACCACCATTATCGCACTCGTGCTACTGGCAGGAATTATCGCCGCTTTTGCGGTGTACCAGTATACTTTTAACAGTAGCCATCGCGACATAGCAAGCGAAGCCGTCTCCATTTCCATTTCGGCTCAAAGTATTCAGCAGGAATTTTCATCCAACGAAGCCAGCGCCTCCCAAAATTACTTGGATAAAGTGGTTGCCATTACGGGAGTCGTTTCAGAAATAACAAATGAAACCCTAATACTGGACGATCAAGTCTATGTAGTGATGTCGCAACCCCTTGCTTCCCAAATTGAAATTGGAGAAGAATATGCCATCAAAGGCCGATGCATTGGATACGATGGTCTTCTGGAAATGGTAAAAATTGATCAAGCAACCCCCTTAAACAAAACCAACTAACATGAAATATTTAGTAATACTAGTCTCTTTTCTAACAGTCACGGCGATGGCACAGGACGATTTGTTGTCTGAAATTGACTCTGGACAGACCGAGGAGTATAAATCGGCTGCCTTCAAGGGCCTTAAAATCGTGAATTTCGAGTCGACCAAAATGGTTTCCAAAAAGGAACTCTACTTTGTGGTATCACACAGGTTTGGATCCCTCGAAACCGGATTGAGCGATTTCTTTGGCTTGGATCAAGCGGTGACCCGACTCAATTTGATATATGGTATTTCCGATGGGGTGAACATAGGGGTATCCCGAAGCTCGTTTCAGAAAATCTATGAAGCCTCACTCAAGTTGCGACTTATTAGAGAACGGAAAGGCGGAGCCCCATTTACCGTAGTAAGCTCGAGTAATATCCTAATAAATACGGCACTGGACAAAGATTTTTTGCCCGGTCTTGAGTTTGAAAACCGCGTGGGATATACCACTCAACTGCTCATTTCGAAGAAGTTCAACAAAAACTTTTCGCTGCAGCTCATGCCCACTTTTTTCCATGATAACTATGTTGCCATCAATGAGCAGGACAATTCGCAATACGTGATCGGATTTGGGGGAAGGCATAAGCTTACCAAAAGGGTGTCTATTAATTTTGATTATGGCCTGCACCTTAACCGTGCTGAGACTTCACCTTTTAACGACCCGTTGTCCATTGGGTTTGATCTTGAGACCGGCGGTCATGTGTTTCAGTTGCATTTCACGAATGCACAACCCATGAACACCAATGGCTTTTTGGGTCAAGGCACCGGCGATTGGGGAGAAGGAGATATTTTCTTCGGATTTAACCTTTCAAGAGTTTTTTAATCGTATGAAAGCAATCACACCACCCTTTTTAGCTCGCGTTCCCATAGAATCTTGGTTTTGTTCCAATGAAAGCCGGGCGATCAAAACCGCCTTAGAAGGCCTGGAAGGAATAGAACGGGTACGACCTTTTCCACGGGATAAATTGATCCTGTTTCACTTCTACACCAGCCATGCTCTATCCTGTGCATTAAATACACTTGGAGACCTTGGTTTTGAAGAACTCACTCATTAGCCATACCAGCAAGAAAAACAATTTGAATACTAATTACATAAATAACACAAAAAGAAAAATTAAAATGAAAAAGCTATTTTTTTTAACGTTCGCAATAATCAGCCTTATTGGTTGTAGTACAGATGATTCTGACAACGTTGATGCCACCGACCCCGGAAACGAAGAAGTTAATTCGGTCCGTCTTAGAAATGATTCCAATTTTGGAAATGTATTGACCGATGCCGATGGATTTACCTTATACTTCTTTGCGCCCGATGCAAAGGGTGATGCCACCTGTGAAGGAGGCTGCGCAGACGCATGGCCTGTATTTTTTGCTGAAGATCTCACACTAGATTCGGGGTTGAATGCCGCCGATTTTGGTACCGTTCAACGTAACGACGGTGCAAGCCAAACCACCTACAAGGGATGGCCGCTTTATCGATTTGCAAGTGATACGGATGCCAACCAAATTAATGGTGACGGAGCTGGTGGAGTTTGGTTTGTAGCAAAACCAGATTATACCTTGATGCTGGTAAGAAGCCAATTGGTAGGACGCGATTCGAATGGCGTTGAAACCAACCTCACCAGCCAATATGAGCAGGGAGAAGAGGAAACATTCTACTTTACAGACGATCGCGGTAACACCTTGTATAGTTTTATTAATGACACCAACGGGGTTAACAATTTCACAGCGGAGGACTTCTCCAACGATGGCGTATGGCCCATTTTCGGCCCACAACTTGGGGAACTTCCAAGTGCCTTGGATGCATCGGAGTTTGCCTTTATCGATGTCTTTGGAAGAACGCAAATGACCTATCGTGGATGGCCCATATACTACTTTGGTGGCGATGAAAATCGAGGTGATAATTTTGGGGTAGGATTTCCGCAAGCAGGAATTTGGCCTATTCTAAACAACGAAACCGTAGAAGCACCGCAGGGTCCCGATGATAACATTGAGCAGACCTTTCAAGTAACCAATAATGGAGGGATCTCCTATGTTTTCGAATTTACTTCTGAAGAAAACCCAAACCTTGAATTACAAAGGGGAAAAACCTATGAGTTCGTAGTTAATGCACCAGGACATCCTTTCTTGATCAAAGAGGCACAGGGAACAGGAACCAGCAATACTTACAATGACGGAATTTCGAACAACGGAGCCTCCGATGGGGTGATACGCTTTACCGTACCTGCAGACGCACCGGATACCTTGTTCTACAATTGTGAATTCCACGGTTTAATGACCGGAACAATTTTTATTGTCGATTAATACATAGTTGAGGTTTGTTTTATTGACAGAGGATCCTAAAGGGCAAAATTTACATACCTTTAGGGTCCTCAATTTTCTAAAACAGTACATACTCAGTTCAATTAATTGAAGTCTTTAAGGAATAACAGGACATGAAAAGTAAAATACTTTTTATTGGAGTTGTGGTTTTTTCACTGCTCACTATAACGACGCTGATTAGGTGCCAGCTAGACCCAGATCAACGAGTAAGTGACACAAGAGCTGTAAATTCACTTCTTGTAGACCAGCTGATTCTCGATCCAAGTGAAAACAGTTCTCATTTAATAGGAGATGTTATTGCCGTGGACGGTTTGGTAGATGAAGTAAATTACCTCAACGATAGAGCCACTATAATTTTACGCGGCTATGATACAGAAAAAAAAGCTGTAATCTGTGATATGCAAGAAAGTCAGAGAGGCTTAATGGATTCGTTAGAAGTTGGGCAGGCCATTACCGTTAAAGGTGTTCTAAAAGGATTTCTTCACGATGTGATTTTATTGAATTGTATAATCTCCAATCCAACCAATCATGATTAAACAGTTTTTTGCTTTGTTATTGATTGCGACTGCGATACTGCCAGATTCCAATGAGAAGATCATTGCGCGGCAAGGGCGGGTTTCCTTTTTTTCATACACCACCGTTGAAAATATTCAAGCGGACAATAACCAGGTATTAAGTATTATCGACCTAGAGGATGGAACCATTGCGGTGAGCATGCTAATGAATGCCTTTGTTTTTGAAAAGGCACTCATGAAGGGACACTTTAATGAAAGTTATGTGGAATCGGATCTTTACCCAAAAGGCATTTTTGAAGGACAGATCATAGATTTTGATCCCAATCAACAAGGGGAACAGATTAAAATGATCGACGGAGTTTTTACCATGCACGGTGTGCCCAACGAACTCAGTATTAAAACCAAAATTGAAAACAACAATGGTACCTATGTGCTTACCGGGACCTTTGAAACCCTGGTAGAAGATTACGACATCAAAGTCCCTCCATTGTTATCCAAGAATATTTCTGACAGGATTGAAGTTAATTTCAGATTTGAATTCCAGCCCTATGAAAACTAAGAATTTATGCATCATTTGTTTGCTCCTATTGGGAGTTGTTTTCAATTCTAGTGGACAGGATCTTCTAGAAATACTCGATAATGAACAACAAAGTGAACTGGGATATGTCCCTGCCACTTTTAAAATGACTAGAATAGCTTTTGGGCATTCTACAGAAGTACGAAGTAAAGGCGTTCTGGAGGTTATTGCGGCCAATCGTTTTTGGAATACCCCAGCACCGACCTCACAAAGTTTCGCAGCCGACAAGATGACTACCCGATTTGCTTTGGAGTACGGAATCAGTGACCGTTTGTCCTTAGGTTTGGGTGGTACTACATTTGACGGCCTTTTCGATGGGTATCTAAAGTATTCTCTTTTTAACCAACAAGGAGGAAATGATTCATTTCCCCTCAATATTACCTTGTTTCAAGGAGGAAGTTATAATAGCTCGGGGATTCCAAATCCAGCTATAGCCGATGACTTCAGTGACCGGCTTTCCTTGACCAGTCAGATCTTGATTTCCAGAAGGGTTTCTTCCAATTTTTCCTTTCAAATTGCACCCACCTATGTGTATAAGAGCTTGGGGTTGGCAACCGAAGATCCCAATCATTTTTTCGCCCTAGGTGTGGGTGCTAGATATAGATTAGGACTACATGTTTCTGTGGTTTCGGAATACTACGCCACGTTTAATCCGATTGAATCTTTTGATACTTATGGGCCTTTTGCCTTGGGTGTAAATTGGGAACTCAGTGATGTGCAATTGCAGTTTATGTTGACCAATACCCGGAATATGGTAGAGGATACCTTCATCACGCAAACCCGAAATAATTTCAATTTTAAGAATCCCAACTTACACTTTGGATTTAATGCTACCTATGTGATCCATTTTAACAATGCGCTCCGAAACAAGAGAAAGCAAAGGGGTGACCACTAGGTCGTATTGCGTTCTACCCACGATTTTTCTCGATTAGACCCATTTATTTGATCCTTAATTTTCCCTTTTAAGGTCATTTTTTCCCCCTGACACATGTTTTTGCCATATGTCGGTGGGTTCCATAGTTACTTTGCGTCAGTAATATAAACATCGTAACTATGAAAACTATCCAAACCATTATTCAGGAATTTAAAAAAGCCATTCAGTTTATTAAAGGAATGCCCGCAGCGGCTAGTTATGCCTTGCACCGCTAAACAAATGCGAATCCTAATGTAATAATACTATGACTATGATCACTGCACCCATTATTCCACAGATACCGGAGAGCAATTCGATTCACAAGAATCAAGAACTATTTAAACAATTAAATACCCTGCCCGATGCATTCTTTGAAAACATCACTTCCCTTGCTAACCACATTTGTAATGCAAGGGTAGCTATAATCGATTTGACCGATGGTGATAAAAATGCCATTAAGTCCTATCGGGGATTTAATTTTAATGGATTAGATCAGGAGCTCGAATTCGTATGCCTATGGAATAACAATCCAAACCAGCATGTTCTAGTAACCAGCGAACGCATAAACACAAGGTTCGAAAAAAGTGCATTGCTTGCAACATACGGTTTAAAATGTCTGACTTCGATCCCTTTATTGGACCGGACCGGGAGACCATTGGGAACCCTAACCATCGGTGATGATCAACAAAGGTTATTGACCCAAGATCAGGAAAAGGCTTTGACCAATCTTTCCAATCAGATTATGGGAATGTTCGAGGAGCGAATTAGAAATTTTGACCTTCAGCAAAAGCAAAGAACGCAAGAGAAACGGAATTCATCCCTCGAACAATTCGCAGGCATCGTATCACACGATTTAAAAACCCCTTTGGGTCAATTAACACAACTGATAGAACTTTTGGAAAATGATATGGATGATCCCAAGGGTGATCGGCAAGAATATATACAACATATAAAATCCTCTTCCTCAATACTGAGTAAGTATGTAGATGAGATGCTCTCTTCCTATAAAAAAGATCATAAGAAGGAATCCATTAATGTTATCGAATTGATCGAAAACCTGCAATCCATGTTTCGTGGGAATAAAAACATTACTATAAACTTTCGATCCGGATCTAGCAGGATCATTGCCCATAAGGCCGCCTTGACACAAATACTGGTCAATTTAATTTCCAATGGCATTAAGCACAATGACAAGAATCGACCCGTCATCAACATCACACTCGAAAACAATTCTGAAAATTATCTATTCCGGGTACAGGACAATGGACCGGGTATTCCGGAAAACCAAGTAGCAACCTTACGTACCCCTTTAGTATCAAGAACAGCGGAAAATCAAAAGCTAGCTGGAAAAGACGGTATCGGATTATTAATTTTTAAGCAATTGGTTTCCGACCTTGGTGGTGTGATTAATGTTGTAACTAAATCGGGAATGGGTAGCATCGTTTCGTTTACGATCGCGAAATAATAGGCTGGAAAGGGTACAACTTATTCAATTAAACAGGACTAATTAATAATATTATGAACCTTCCACACTAGCCTCTTAGTTGGATTGAAAAGTTTTAAAACCTTGGAAATTGAATGCTCACTAATTACTTAGTAAAGCATCATTTCATCATTTTTCGCAATTTCTTTCGAACATAAAAAAAGCGAATGGTTCCAATAAGAATAATTAAAACGGATATAATGAGAAAAATATAACCTAATTCCCTTAATTTCTCCAATGCTTCGATTTTAACGATGGCGAAACCTGAGCTTATGAGTACTGCGAAGGTTCTAAAATAAGCAAGAAACGTTCTTTCATTCGCCAATTTGCTTCTAACCAAGGCTAGATGATCTGTGATTTTTAATTCGGTTTTCATTTGGTCCCATTTTGAAATTGGTTTGTCAACATTTTTCCCAATCATTTATAGACAAACAAAAGTAGACCGATTTGGTCAGATAAAAAATACTGCACTGTTGTCGTGCCCGATTATCAAAAATCCCTCAGAGCTTATAAGCTCTAAGAGTTTTTAAGTTGGCCCACCCCGCCCGAACGTACCATTCGGTGCGGGCGGGTAGGGCTCGAACCGCACCGAGCGTTAAGAAAATGTCCAGTGGACATTTTTAGCGATGGGGCCAGATGGCGGGTAGGCAGGTTCGAGAACTGTCTTATAAAAACAAAAGCCTCTAAGTTTTAAAACTTAGAGGCTATAAAGTTGGCCCACTAGGGCTCGAACTTTACTGCTATTAAATCAATTTGTATTTATATAGTTGATTATTAGCTATTTAAATAATTTCATAAAACAAATAAGTTCAAATAAAACCGTATAAAACCTCAATTTGTTCGACCTATGTTCGACCCGTTTTTCTTACCTTTGTAAAAACAACTAAACCAATAATGGCAAGTGTTCACGCAATTTTACGAAAAAAAACTAACAAATTAGGTCACTACCCAATTGCCATTCGTGTCACCCAAAATAGAAAAAAGGTAATTATCTCCCTGGGCCAACACATAGAAGCTAAATATTGGGATGAAGCGAGAATGTCGGTCAAGAAATCGCATCCCAACTCTGTGCGCCTGAACTCCTTAATCACCGCAAAGATGAGTCAAGCCAACGATACTGTTCTCGAAGCGATTCGCAGATTCGGAGATAACTTTACAAGCGCTGATTTTAAATCCCTTCTTAATACCATTAAATCTGGGACTTCATTTTATAACTATGCTGAGCAATACCTCAACGAGCTCGAAGAAGCAAAGAAATATACAAGAGTAAACAGCGAACGCCCTTTGTTAAACAAGATTAAAAAACTCCGCAATGGAAAGGATTTTTCTATTGATGACGTTACTGTCTCATTTCTTCGCAAATTATCGGTTAAGTTAAAACATGACGGTTCTATCGGCGGACGTAGTATCGCTAACGTTTTCATGTTCATTCGAACGCTCTACAACAGGGCAATTGACGACAAAATGGCAAAACGTGAATTATACCCATTTGGAGATGCCAAAGATAAATTCAGAATTGTCATTCCAGATTCAGTTAAGATTGGACTCACAATAGAAGAAGTAACCGCCATTGAAAATCTCAACCTTCCTCACCTAAGCCCACGGGACCATGCACGAAATGTATGGCTCTTTTCATTCTACCTTGCCGGCATGAGGGTTGCTGATGTACTAAAGATAAAATGGTCATCGGTTCGAGATAACAGACTCTATTACCAGATGGATAAAAATGATAAACCGCTATCTCTGAAAGTAACAGGAAAACTCAAAACCATTTTAGATAAGTACGACCCGAAAGGTGACCCATCACGAACCTTTATATTTCCAGAGCTTGATGATGTTGATTCCGAAGATGCAAAGTTAGTACTCAAGCACGTTAGGAATGCCAACCACAAATTCAACAAACATCTCAAGAAAATTGCCCAGACTTGTGAAATTAATGTACCCCTATCTATGCACATCGCACGGCATACCTTTGGCAACATTTCAGGAAACAAGATTCCAATCCGTACACTTCAAAAGCTTTATCGACACTCTAATATTACAACGACCATCAACTACCAACAAAACTTCGTTCATGATGAGATGGATGATGCTTTGGATAAGGTAATTAACTTCTAAAAATTTCACGTATTTTTAATTTATGGAAGTTATTTGCCTACAAGATGAAGCATTCTATGAGTTGATCGAAGAAGTAGTTGATCGACTTAAGGAAAAATTTCAGGTGACCGAAGATAAGTGGTTGACTCCTGAACGGACAATGGAACTTCTCAATATTAAGAGTAAAACTACGCTTCAAAACTTGAGAGATCAGGGCAAAATTACCTTTACCCAACCTCAACGAAAAATTATCCTCTACGATTACGATTCCATCATGAAGTATCTCGAAAATAACACAAATAGAAGTTTCTCATGAACGAAGGAATTAATGATATCTATGTAAAGGCATTCAACCAAGCCTATCTCCTTGCAAAATTCAACGTGAGTTTATTAGATAAAATCTTGTCGTCTAATCAAGAAGGTAATTATTTTGATGGGCTTAGAGATGGAAAGAAAACTTTTGAGCAAGAACGAGCACGTCAACGACAAAAAG
>JAHQVM010000016.1 GCA_019634365.1 Flavobacteriaceae bacterium
AGCGAAGCCCAAGCCAATAACCCAAGTATCCAGGCGTATGAGTTACGTTACAACATTGCCAAGGAAAAGGTGAATGAAGCCAATTGGATACCCAATACTGAAATTAGCGCAGGGTATTTTGTAAGTGAGCCAGAAACGAGAACGGGAGCCCAAGTCGCTCGGTTCTCGGCCAAGCAAATGCTTCCATGGTTCGGTACGGTTTCCACGCGACAAAAGTATGCATCGGTGATGGCGGAAACGGATTATGTGGATTATATCGTAGCCAAACGAAAACTGGCTTTATCGGTCAGTCAGTCTTATTACAAATTGTATAGTTTAAGAACTACCCTTGATGTACTGGATGAGAATGTTCAACTTCTTAAAACCTATGAACGTTTAGCATTGACCTCGGTGGAAGTAGGAAAAGCCAGTGCTGTGGACGTATTGCGTTTACGGATACGACAAAATGAGCTGCAACAACAAGCAGAAATAACCCAACAGCAGCTTACTTCAGAGCAAGCCAACTTTAACAATTTATTGAATCGGGACATACAATTAACAGTGAATATTGTGCCTGAGATAAACATTCCCAGTGAAGACCCGATCCTTACCGATAGTCTTGAACTCAACCCAGAGATCCTCCGTTTCGACAAAATGTACGAGTCGGTCACACAGGCGGAATTACTGAACCAAAAAGAAAGCTCGCCCATGCTTGGGTTTGGGCTGGATTATGTTCCCGTTCAGGAGCGCCCCAACATGAGTTTTAGCGATAATGGTAAAGACATCGTAATGCCTATGGTATCGCTGTCCATCCCTATTTTCAATAAACGCTACGATTCCAGAACTAAGCAGAATGAACTGCGCAAGCAAGAAATCAACTTCCAAAAAGAAGAACGCCTAAATGTATTGGAATCTGCTGTAGCCAAAGCAATATCACAACGAAATGAGGCCCGTATTGCTTACAATACTCAAGCCAAGAACTTAAAGCAGGCTAAAGATGCAGAACAAATCCTGATCAAAAGTTATGAGACAGGCACCATCGATTTCAATGATGTACTGGACATTCAGGAACTGCAATTAAAATTTCAAATGAATCAAATTCAATCGGTGCGATCATATTATCTACAATCTGCCGTAATCAACTATTTAGTAAACAATTAAATCACAGAACTATGAGAACAAAAATCAAAACTTTCGTAACCATCGCTTTTGCGGCAACACTTTTGCTAACCTTATCGTGCAAAGGCAAAACAGAACAAGATGGCAAAACCACTACCGTACAAACAGAATCGACAGAGGCAAAAGGAAAAGAGTATACTTCAGCTTACGTTTGCCCAATGCATTGCGAAGGGAGTGGTAGTGATAAGGAAGGAACCTGCCCAACGTGTGGGATGGCATACGTAGCCAATAAAGATCACAAAAAAGATGGGCACAAGCATTAATAATATTGAACAGATCGTGAAGCCAGGGTATCGGAACGTTCACCTTGTTATCGTTTTATCCTTTTTAATGATGTTTGCAGGCGCATGTAACGAAAAAAAGGATAACAATTTTGAAGTTGACCATTCAGGTGCTTTACGCACTATTATGTCAGGGAATCTAACCGCAACTATTACTTTGGATAGCTTGGAGTCAAAACCCAATCTCTATGCGCTGGGAGCGGTTGAAAACCTGAAGGGAGAACTGCAGATTTTTGATGGTGAATCATTCAATTCAAAAGTTCAGGATAATGCTGTTATTGTTGATTCTTCCTTTGACCAAAAAGCCGCACTACTAGTGTACACCCAAGTTCCCAATTGGATGGATATTGAAATTCCTTCTGGAATTAGTGAGAAAATGGAACTGGAAGGGTTCATTGAAAAGACTGCCCTAGAAAATGGAATTTCAACTGAAAAACCGTTTCCGTTTTTGATAGAGGGCACGGTTGGCTCACTGTCCTGGCATGTGATAAACTGGCCAGAAGGTGACATGGAGCATACCCATCAAAAACATAAAAATTCAGGTTTGAGCGGTACGGTTCAAGATAAGAAGGTTACCATTCTTGGATTCTTTTCCCTACATCACAAAGCCGTATTTACACATCACACAACAAATGTCCATATGCACTTTAAAACAGAGGATGGACTGTTGGCAGGTCACTTGGATGATTTGCTATTGGGTGATGACATGATTCTTAAACTACCAAAAAAATGATGCATACCTACCACATACACGGCATGACCTGTAACGGTTGTAGGAGCCACGTTGAGAAAACACTTGCCCAAGTGGAAGGTGTGAGCAAGGTATCCGTCAATTTGGAAAAAGCGGAAGCAGTCATCGAAATGAAATCGCACATACCTATTTCGACCTTTCAGAAAGCATTGAAACAAGCTGGTGGTTCATACAGCATTCATATGCCAAGCGATCATCATCACGTAGAACACAAAAAACAGGAAAAACCAAAAGGTAAAGGGACAGGGGCATTCTATTGCCCAATGCACTGCGAGGGTGACAAGACGTACAACACGCCAGGCGATTGCCCAGTTTGTGGTATGGATTTGGTAGAAGAGCAAAATTTATCTTCCGTTGTTTCAGGCGGTCAATGGACTTGTCCCATGCATCCAGAAGTTATAAAAGACGAACCGGGTAGTTGCCCTATATGCGGAATGGATTTAGTTCCTATGGAACCCGACCTATCGGCTGAAGAGAAAACCTACAGAAAATTACTCAAGAAGTTTTGGATTGCTGTTGCCTTTACCCTGCCTATATTTCTAATCGCCATGAGCGAAATGATTCCAAACAACCCTTTGTACACTATTCTAGAACAGAAATTTTGGAACTGGATACAGTTTGTGCTCTCCATTCCTGTGGTTTTTTATGCCACTTGGATGTTCTTTGAGCGGGCCTACCGCAGCATCGTCACCTGGAACCTGAATATGTTTACGCTGATCGGGATAGGTGCTGGAATTGCTTGGCTTTTCAGTGTTTTCGGTATGTTCTTTCCCGATGTCTTCCCGGAGCAATTCAAAACGGAATATGGAACGGTACATGTCTATTTTGAAGCGGCCACGGTTATTTTAACCTTGGTTCTTTTGGGTCAGGTATTGGAGGCCAGAGCACACAGCAAGACCAATTCTGCAGTAAAGGAACTGCTCAAACTTGCTCCCAACAAAGCGGTAAAAATAGTAGCGGGCGAGGAAGTTGAAGTACCTATAGATGAAATTGAAATTGGTGATGTATTAAAAGTAAAACCTGGGGACAAAATCCCTGTAGATGGCGTTATCATAGAAGGACATAGTGCCATAGATGAATCCATGATCACTGGCGAACCCATACCGGTAAATAAGGAGTTGGGTGATAAGGTAAGCAGTGGAACCATTAACGGAAACCAATCTTTTTTGATGAAGGCTGAAAAGGTAGGCAGCGATACCTTGCTTTCACAAATCATTACTATGGTCAACGAAGCCAGTCGCAGTCAGGCACCTATCCAAAAACTAGCCGATACGGTCTCGGCCTATTTCGTGCCCATTGTGGTTATTATTGCCATGGTGACGTTTGCTGTTTGGGCTATTTGGGGCCCAGAACCCGCCTACGTCTTCGCATTGGTCAATGCAATTGCCGTGCTGATTATTGCCTGCCCATGTGCCCTAGGATTGGCTACGCCCATGTCCGTTATGGTAGGAGTTGGTAAAGGGGCACAAAACGGTGTACTCATTAAAAATGCCGAAGCCCTAGAGAAAATGGATAAGGTGGATACTCTAATCGTTGACAAAACGGGAACCATTACCGAAGGAAAACCAACGGTAGAAAAAATAGGCTCTTTCAACGATAATATGGATGAAGTCGATATCCTCGGATGGATCGTAGCCCTCAACAGCAATAGTGAGCATCCTCTAGCAGAAGCTACCGTTACTTATGGCAGGGAAAAACAAGTGAAGGTAAACAAGGCCGAAAACTTCAATGCGGTTACAGGTAAAGGTGTTGAAGGTAGTGTAAATGGAAAACAACTGGCTTTGGGAAATCCTAAAATGATGGATTATGCCAAAGCAATAATTTCTGAAGAGAAGAAGAACGCGGCAAGGGAGTTCCAGAAACAGGGTAAAACCGTCTCCTATTTAGCTGTGGGAGGAGAAGTTATTGGGTATGTGGTTATTGGCGACAAAATCAAAAAGACCAGCGCCAATGCCATTAAGGAACTGCAGAACAAGGGCATCGATGTAATCATGCTCACAGGAGATAATCATGATACCGCACAGGCTGTCGCCAGAGAACTGAATCTTACTGACTTCAAAGCTAGCATGTTGCCGGAAGACAAACTTAAGGAAGTGGAACGACTACAAACCCAAGGAAAATCTGTGGCAATGGCGGGTGATGGCATCAACGATGCGCCTGCCTTAGCAAAAAGTGATGTAGGTATCGCTATGGGCACCGGAACTGATGTAGCCATTGAGAGCGCAGCAATAACATTGGTAAAAGGTGATTTGCACGGAATAGTCAAAGCAAGAAACTTAAGCGATGCCGTTATGAAAAATATTAAACAGAACCTGTTCTTTGCATTGATCTATAACACATTAGGTGTACCTGTTGCGGCAGGGGTATTGTACCCCTTTTTCGGGATTTTGCTTTCACCCATGATTGCGGCACTTGCCATGAGTTTTAGCTCAGTATCTGTTATTGCCAATGCATTGCGCCTAAAAGGAATAAAAATTTAATCTAACTAATTATGAAGCAAGTAGCAATCATTTTCATCTTCGTTCTAACCGTAATCGGTTGTAAAAATGAAAACAAACAAGCCTCAGATATAGAGCACAACCATACGGTTGAAAAAACAACAACTGAAAAGAAAAAAGTATTGAGCCCACATACTTCGACAATGGCTATGGTTGGGGATGCGCATATACACATAGATTATTCTTCACCAGGGGTACGAAATCGGATCATCTTTGGTGGTTTATTGGCTTATGATGAAGTATGGCAGGCAGGAGCACATATGGCCACTTGGATAGAGACAAATAAAGACCTCCTGATTGACGGCAAAGAACTTAAAACGGGCAAATATGGTTTCTTCACAATCCCGTCCCAGGATGAGTGGACCTTAATTTTTAACACCCGCTGGGAACAACATGGCAAGGATGAATATAACCCCGATGAAGACGTTTTGAGGCTAATTGTGAAACCGGAGATTTCCGATGAAATCACAGAGCATCTCATCTATGCAGTTAAGGAAACTGGAAAGAATGAAGGCAGTATTTCACTAGCTTGGGAAAAGGTAAAAGTTAGTTTCCCTTTTCAGGTTAATAAATAAAATTCGAAAGAAATGAAACGCACTACTTTATATATCGTACTTGCCCTGATAGTGGGGTTAAGAGGAGGCTATTTTCTCTTTGGAGGTAAATCGAGCGAACAGGAAAATGACCATAATCATGCAATGGATTCGGACTCGTCTCAGATGTGGACCTGTTCTATGCATCCACAGATAATGCAGGAAGAGCCTGGAGATTGTCCTATTTGTGGAATGGACCTGATCCCTGCTGAAGCGAGTGCAGACGGATTGGCGCCCGATCAGTTTAAAATGACTGAAAATGCAATGGCACTGGCCAATGTTCAAACCACAATCGTTGGAACAACTACTGATGGAGAATCCGAGAATATGATAACTCTATCGGGAAAGATTACAGTGAATGCGGAGGCGAATACCGTGCAGGCAAGTTACTTCGATGGGCGAATTGAACGTCTCAATGTTAATTACGTTGGGCAGGAAATTGGAAAAGGACAACTTTTGGCTACTATCTACTCACCGGAATTAGTAGCGGCTCAACAAGAGTTACTTACTTCGGCCTCTCTCAAGTCCTCCCAGCCTGAGTTGTATCAAGCTGTTCGAAACAAACTCAAACTCTGGAAGCTTTCAGAGAACCAGATTAACAGCATTGAAAGCTCTGGAAGAGTCAAAGAGAATTTTCCAATATACGCAACAGTTTCAGGTACTGTTTCCGAATTGATGAGTGCAACGGGTGATTATGTGAAAAAGGGGCAACCCATCGCGAAGCTGAGTAATTTGAGTTCCGTATGGGCAGAATTAGACGCCTATGAGGGTCAGCTTTCACAACTTAAGAAGGGGCAGAAAGTCATGATTTCTACAAATGCATATCCCAACGAATCGTTTGAAGCCTCAATTTCGTTCATAGATCCTGTTTTGAACAATGCTACACGAACCGTGGCCATACGTGCAACACTGAATAATCGCAACGATAAATTCAAGCCCGGGATGTTTGTTACCGGAAAACTGGAGACAGATACAAGTTCGATAGGAAACGATATCATCAACATTCCATCTAGTGCCGTTCTTTGGACAGGTGAACGCTCTGTGGTTTATGTAAAGGCTAAAGCCGAAGAACCCATATTCGAAATGCGTGAAGTAATGTTGGGCAGACGAACTGGTGATATTTATGAAATTACTTCGGGTCTGGAATCTGGAGAAGAGGTAGTGACTCATGGAGCTTTCACCGTAGATGCTGCTGCCCAACTTCAAGGCAAAAAGAGCATGATGAACAAGTCGGGAGGGAAAACTATGACAGGCCATGAAGGTCACCTTGGCATCCAAGATGATGAGAGAATGAGCAATGCAAACGAAATGATGAAAATGGAACTTCCCGGTTCATTTCAATCGTATTTTGAGAATGTGCTTCGGTCGTATTTAGCTTTAAAAGACTCTTTTGTCGCTAGTGATGCAAAACAAATTTCTAATGAGGCAAAATCAGTGTTAGGGGTATTAAACAACCTTGATTTGTCTGATCTGGGTGAAATGGAAAAAGGTCACGTAGCCAAGATTAGCGAAATGCTGGACATCATGGCAAGCAAAGAAGACTTAGATAATCAGAGAGCACACTTCGTTATTCTAAATGAAAGTTTTGTCGCTATAGCTTCTAATTTGGAGTCTTTGAATGAGACCTTTTACGTACAACAGTGCCCTATGGCTAATGATAATAGAGGTGCAATTTGGTTAAGTTCTGAGAAAGAAATTCGAAATCCATATTTCGGAAATGCGATGTTAAAGTGCGGTAGTGTCATAGAAACCTTGGAAAATTAGTCGTATTTGTTCGACCTATGTTCGACCCAAGAATAAGAAAACCCTTTGAAATCAATGAAATCAAAGGGTTTCGTTGTTGGCCCACTAGGGCTCGAACCTAGACTCTTCTGAACCAAAATCAGACGTGTTGCCAGTTACACCATGGGCCAATTCCATACCTTCTTAGGGCTGCGCCCGCTGAAGCACTAACAAAGTTAGTTGCGTAGGCGGGTGCAAATTTATAACAAACTTTGGGACACGCAAACAAATTTTTGGAAAAATGACACTCTCCCAGCCACTATTTTCACCCCAAAATCCCTTTTTCAAGGTCTAGTCCCAAATTCCACCCTAAATTCTGCCCAAAAACCTTGCACGACAAGCGCCTTAGCAAATTTTTATCATGACGCTTATCATATAATTAGTAAATTCGCCACAACCAAAACAGGAAAATCTTCATGAGCGATTTCAATTATAAAAAATGGAACCGGATTATAGGATGGGTTGTCTTTGCAATCGCCCTACTCACCTATTGGCTTACGGTAGAACCCACCGTTAGTTTTTGGGATGCTGGAGAATATATCACCACTGCCAGTAATCTAGAAGTAGGACACCCTCCTGGAGCACCGTTATACCAGTTACTGGGAGCTTTCTTCTCTATCTTCGCAATGGATTCCACAAGCATTGCCCTTACCATAAATCTCATGTCGGTCTTTGCCAGTGCATTTACCATTCTCTTCATGTTCTGGTCACTTACCATATTGCTCACCAATATCGTTTCCAAAAAAAGCGAACTCAATACCCACAATAGCATCGCCATTCTGGGAAGTGCTGCCGTGGGATCCCTAGCGTTTACTTTCAGTGACAGTTTTTGGTTTAGTGCCGTTGAAGCCGAAGTATATGCTGCCGCGGCTTGCCTTATGGCCATTATGTTCTATTGTGGCCTGCGTTGGGAGCGCGAAATGTTTACCCCAAGGGGAGATCGTTGGCTTATTTTGATTGCCTTTATCGTAGGGTTGTCATTTGGGGTGCACTTTATGGCATTGCTTACCATTCCTGCCATCGGATTCCTTTATTTCTTCAAAAAATACAAGAAGGTTACCATAAAGAATTTTATCATAGCGAACATAGTTACTGTGGCCATCTTGCTCTTCATCTTTAAGTTGTTATTACCGATGACCATGAAGTTCTTTAGTGCTTCCGAGCTGTTTTTTGTGAATTCGGTTGGAATGCCCTTCAACTCGGGAACGATCATAGCCGGTTTACTCTTTATTGCCCTATTCTATTTTGGATTAAAATACACACGCAAACATGGTTATGCCATGTACAATTCATTATTGCTGTGCGTCCTTTTCATTTTTATTGGATTCTCTAGTTGGCTTATGCTTCCTATTCGTGCCAATGCAGGTACGGTAATCAATGAAAACAACCCCAACAATGCACGCGAATTGCTTGCCTATTACAACAGGGAGCAATATCCCGAAACCCACCTTTTTTATGGTCCTCAGTTTACGGAGACCTATGTAGGATTGGATGCCAAAAATCCCTATAAGGACGACAAACCCAAATACGAGAAAGATTTAAAATCGGGTAAATATGTGGTCGTGAATGATTGGAAAAATGCAGGACAAAATACCGATGATGCCCAAAAAGCCTTTCTCCCAAGAATGTGGAGTTTAGAACACAATGCCAATTATTTGGAACATACAGGAGGTCTAGAATTTGGTATAAAATACCAATACCGTGGGGAGCAGCGTCTTGTGGAGGAGGTTCGAAAATTTAAAGAAGCCTATGCCGAAGGCGTGGTAGACGGTGAGGAATATGATCAGTTCCTCTCTCAATTCGGCCCGTTTTTAGACATTAAAAAGCCATCTGCCTGGGACAATATTACCTTTATGTTCCAGCACCAGTTCAGTTATATGTACTGGCGTTATTTCATGTGGAATTTTGTAGGACGCCAGAACGATGTCCAAGGACAGGGAGGGCGTCTCAACGGAAACTGGCTCAGCGGTATCAAATTCTTGGACGAACTTCGTTTGGGCTCTCAGGATAACCTTCCCAGCGATATGGCAGATAACAAAGCTAGAAACACCTATTTCTTCCTGCCGCTCATCTTGGGTATCCTAGGATTGGTATTTCACGCCATGGGCAATAACAAAAGTTTCTGGGTACTCTTGGTGCTATTCCTATTTACGGGATTGGCATTGAAAGTATACCTCAACGAGCGGCCTTATGAACCTAGGGAACGAGACTATGCCTTAGTAGGTTCCTTCTATGTCTTTGCCATGTGGATTGGTTTTGGTGCCTATGCGCTTTACGAAATAGCCAAGGACTATTTGAAACCCAAAATCGCACTCCCTGTGATATTAGGTGTATCTTTATTAGCAGCGCCTATACTCATGGCCACCCAAAACTGGGACGACCATGATCGATCGGGAAGGCGAACGGCTAACTCCATGGGTAAAATGTACTTGGACTCCTGTGCCGAAAACAGTATCCTCTTCACCATTGGAGATAACGATACGTTCGCATTGTGGTATCAACAAAATATTGAACAATACCGTCAGGATGTTCGTATTGTGAACACAAGTCTTTTCCAGACCGATTGGTATATAGACGATATGAAGAAAAAAGCCTTCAGTAGCGATCCAATTCCCTCGCAGCTAACCCATGACAAATATACCTACGGAACGAGGGATGTGATTGCCTTTATGGAAACCAAAGAAGACACCATAGATATTAAAACATGGATGAATTGGGCAGGCAGTGACAACCCAGCTACGAAGGTAGAATTGAATAGTGGACAACTCATCAGTTCCTTTCCGTCAAAAGTAATTCGAATTCCCGTAGACAAGGCAGCCGTTTTAAAAAGCGGCATTGTTGCCCAGAAAGATGCCGATAAGATTGTTCCTTATATTGACATTACACTGAAGGGGGATTTCGTATACAAAAACCGATTGCTCATGTTGGATATCATTGCCAACAATAATTGGGAACGCCCCATTTACTTTAGTGGTGGTGCTTTTGGAGACGATGATTACCTATGGATGAAGGATTATCTTCAATTGGATGGAGTCGCTTATAAGCTAGTGCCTATAAAAACTCCTGTTGACCCTAGAAACCCATTCGATATGGGACGAATCGATGCTGAGAAAATGTACGATATTGTGATGAGTTGGGATTGGGGCAATAGTGGTAGTCCAGACATATATCATGACACCGAAACACGACGCAATGGAATTACGTACAGAAGTCATATTGCCCGATTAGCAGAGGCTTTGGCAAAAGAGGGTCAAATGGAAAAAGCAGAGGAAGTATTGGACCTGGCCATGGAAAAAATGCCCGTTGCTTATTTCGAGTATTACTCCCTTTTAGAACCTTTCGCCCAAATGTACTATGAAGTAGACAAGGTAGACAAGGCTCGTAAGGTGTATGAAGAAACCGCACAAAAGCATCAGGAATTCTTAACGTATTACGGCGCCATGAAAATGGTAGAACAGGGTGAAATGCTGGAAGAGATCTATACTAAAATGAATCAATACGAAAGTTTGGTTGAATTGGTATATACCTATGACGATCCAGCGTATTACCAACAGGAAAAACAGAAATTCCTCAACTATCTCGAAAACTTTAGAGGATTCTTTGCGCGATTGGGAATCGATATTGATAAAGAATTCCTGCGCAAGGAGCAAATTACAGAGCAACTACTGGATTCTCTTTTAAGGGATACGTCAGAGGTGGATACAAGTCAATAATATGCGACCGTACAGGGTAAAAACACCATCATTTTTGCAACGGATATTTCCGAAGCGAGTATGGAGATTGCCCAATTCGGAAAACGCAGTATACCTTACTTTTGATGACGGCCCCATTCCCGAAGTAACCCCATGGGTCTTGGACACCTTAAAGAAATACAGTGCTCATGGAACTTTCTTTTGCATTGGCGACAACGTTAGAAAGCATCCCGAAGTCTTTAGGAGATTGCAACTGGAAGGTCATGCCGTTGGTAACCATACCTTTCATCACCTAAACGGATGGAAAACGGACACGAAATCCTATATCGCCGATACCCTGAAAGCAGAGGAGATACTCAAAAAAAAATATAGTGATACAAAGTTGTTTCGACCTCCTTACGGTAAAATAAAAATGGAGCAATCGAAAGCCCTACGAAATAGGGGGTACAAAATCATTATGTGGGATGTCCTCTCTGCAGATTTCGATGAAAAAGTTTCGAACGCTGCATGTCTTGAAAATGTGCTAACCCATATGAGACCTGGAAGTATTGTTGTATTTCACGATAGCATAAAGGCCAAAGAAAGACTCACCTTTGCATTACCAAAAGTGTTGAAATTCATTACAGAAAAAGGTTGGAAATGTCTTCCTATCGACTACACGTATTCCTGAACCAAACCAATGAGCGTATTGGCATCCTGTTCGCCACTCTGTCGCCATTTCATCTCCCCGTTCTTATAGATCATAAGCGTAGGCAAACCCTTAACGCGAAGTGCTTCGGCAAGTTCAGAGTTTTTGTCGATATCAATTTTAATCACACGAGCCTTATCACCCAAAGCGGCAGCAACATCCCTTAAGACCGGATGCATATCCTTGCAAGCTTGATCCCACTCTGCATAAAAATCCAGAAGGACGGGAACATGTGTTTCGATCAATTCGCCAAATTTGGACATAGGTTTACATAATTGGTTATTACAAATATAACATTTCCCGCCAATTATGCGGTATCGCGCCGTTTTTTCAGGGTAATTACAGATATTTCCGGCCAAATACCAACACGGCCTGGATAGCCTATAAATCCGAAGCCTCTATTCACATTTATAAAGCGTCCCAACTCTTCGTAAATACCTGCCCAATTTTCGTAACGATATTTCACTGGGCTCCATTTAATCCAACCTGGTATTTCGATCCCGAATTGCATGCCATGGGTATGGCCACTAAGTGTTAAATGAAAATGGCGATCATCCTTTTTTACCTGCTCTTTCCAATGAGAAGGATCATGGCTGAGTAGTACCTTGAAATCCCCTTTCATAACACCTTCGCAAGCTTTATTCAAATCACCGGCTTTTTTAAATCCGCCAGCGCCCCAGTTCTCAACTCCAATTAACTTAATCGATTCACCTTTACGTTCCAAAGTGCGATGTTCATTCAGCAACAGGTTCCACCCCATATCCCGCTGTAATTCTTTCAAATCCTGAAGGTTCTTCGCCTTGGCCTCTGGTGTTTCCCAGGACACATAATCGCCATAGTCATGATTCCCCAAAACAGAATATACCCCATCCGAAGCCCCTAACTTGGAAAACAGATCCTTCCAGGGTGTCATCTCTTCGGCCACATTATTTACCAAATCTCCGGTAAATACAATAATATCGCTACCCTGTTCATTAATTAGATCTATCCCGTAACTAATTTTATCCCGATTGTCGAAACTACCACTATGTACATCACTTATTTGGGTAATCGTATATCCGTCGAATGCATCGGGTAAATCATCGAATTCCAAGGCATATTTCAAAACCTTATAATTGTATTTACCACGGTACATACCGTACAACAAGGAAGTGAATGGAATGGCCGCCAATCCCAAGGCAATCGTACTTACAAATTTCCTTCGGGAAGGCATATAAAACCCTTGCTCATTGCCCCCTAGCTTGGAAAAAGCTCCTACCAAGAATCGGATTACATCTTCACCAAACATAAAGATCACTAATAAAAGCTTGGGGCCAAAAATGGCCAAGAAAAACCCAAAGGTGTACATCCGCACAGGGGTCATGGTTCGAGTGGATGAACCATATTCAATTTGGTAAATGAACATCCCCAATAACAGTACAGAAATGAACACATACAGACCATAAAACCATTGGTTTTTAGTCACAGTTCTAAGGGCTTGAAAGGCATAAACATCGATAGCGATGTAAATAAGAATGAAGATAATCCAGCGCAACCTATTTGTATTTAGGCGTAAAGATAACTTCCTTTTAAGAAGGCCTTTAGCACATTCACTTTTTTTTAACTTGTTTTCGTATCTTTTCAATCCAAAAACCTAACATGTTCCGACACCTCTTGTTTTGCTCCTTGCTACTGGTGATTTTTAGCTGTAAGGAAGCACCAAAAGATCCTGAAACGGCACAAAAAAGCCAACCCCTAACCAACTACGTAAACCCCTTTATTGGAACGGGTGGACATGGCCATACCTATCCAGGAGCCACCCTGCCCTTTGGCATGATGCAACTAAGTCCAGACACACGATTGGATGGCTGGGACGGTTGTAGCGGGTATCATTACAGCGATTCGTATATCTATGGTTTTTCGCACACCCATTTAAGCGGAACCGGCGTAAGCGACTATGGCGATGTACTCCTCATGCCAACCCACGAATTAAACTTCAATAACGGAGCGAATGGAGAAAAGGGATATAGGGCAAGTTTTAAACATGAAGAAGAATTTGCATCACCCGGATTTTACAAAGTTCATTTAGATTCCACCAATATTCACGTTGAGCTAACGGTTACCGAACGGGCAGGGATGCATCGCTATGAGTACCCTTCTTCAGAAAACCAGTGGATCATGCTCGATTTGGAGCACAGGGATAAGCTATTGGATTTTAATATTTCAAAGGTTTCGGATACGGAAATTAAAGGGTATCGGCATTCTGATGCATGGGCCAAGGATCAGCGCATTTATTTTCACCTCAAATTTTCACATCCCATAAAAGTGGAAAATTTCTTCTACAGAAGGCCCGATAGAAGGTCGAGAAAGGCAGGGATAGAAGTAATTAATCCTGACAATGATCCCGTATTTGTTTCGGTTGGGATTTCGGCGGTGGACGCAGCAGGTGCCAAGAAAAATTTAGAGGAAGAAATAGGGTCTAAACCCTTCGAACTCATAAAACAAGAAGCCAATGATGTATGGGAGAAACAATTGGAAAAAATCGTTATTGAATCGGATAATGCCGATTACAAAACCAACTTCTACACAGCATTGTACCATACCATGATCGCTCCCAATCTGTACCAAGATGTAGATGGACGATACCGCGGGATGGATTTGGAGGTGCATCAAACGAATGACTTTGATTATTATACGGTTTTCTCGTTATGGGATACCTACCGAGCCGCCCACCCCTTATACACCATCATAGAACAGAACCGCACCAACGATTTTGTGAATACCATGCTTGCCAAGTATGACGAAGGAGGGATTCTCCCCATTTGGGATCTGTCGGCGAATTATACCGGCTGTATGATTGGATACCACGGAGTTCCCGTAATTGCCGATGCCTACCTAAAAGGAATACAGGGTTTCGATGTCGAAAAAGCATTGAATGCCATGAAGCATAGCGCTACCCGGAATCACTTGGGATTGGAATCATACAAAGCGACCGGATTCATTCCTGTTGAAAAAGAAAGCGAAAGTGTATCGAAAACTTTGGAATATGCCTATGACGATTGGACCATTTCCGAAATGGCTAGAGCCATGGGCGATACTCAAACTGCCGATGAGTACGCTCTTAGGGCTCAGTACTATAAAAACCTCTACAACCCAACATCGGGATTCCTACAAGGACGGTTCCGCAATACCTGGTTCGGCCCCTTCGATCCTTTTGAAGTGAATTTTAACTATACCGAAGCCAATGCCTGGCAGTACAGTTTATATGCCCCACAGGACATTTCTGGACTTATGGAACTCATGGGTGGCAAAGAAGCCTTGGAGAAACATCTGGACGAACTTTTTACTGCCCATAGTGAAACCTCTGGAAGGGACCAAGCAGACATTACGGGGCTTATTGGTCAATATGCTCATGGCAACGAGCCTAGCCATCATATGGCTTACCTCTATAATTTTGTGAACAAACCCCATAAAACCCAAGAAAGAGTACATCAAATCCTAACGAAACTATACACCAATGAACCCGATGGAATTAGTGGAAATGAAGATTGTGGGCAAATGAGTGCTTGGTACATCTTCAGTAGTTTAGGATTTTATCCAGTAACGCCCGGGAGTAATCAGTACATCATTGGGACTCCGTTATTTCCGAAAAGCAGTATTCAATTGGAAAACGGAAATACCTTTACCGTAGTCGCCGAAAACATTTCAGATAACAACAAATATATAGCGAGTGCCCAACTCAATGGAAAACCGTTGAATCGTAGTTTTATCCATCATCAGGAGATTGTGGAAGGCGGATCCTTAGTGTTCGAAATGTCCGATCAACCTTCGGCTTGGGGTACTTTGGATGAAGAGATTCCTTCCACACGTATTTCCCATCCGAAAATCACCTTGGCTCCTTTTATCGAAAAGGGAGAAGTGGCTTTTAAAAACCAAACGGAAATCAGCTTGGGAACACTTTCTGAAGGAGCCACCATTTATTATAATATAAACGACGGTAAATTTCAGAAATATACCGAACCCATTACCCTATCAGAAAAAACCACCTTGCGCACCTATGCCGAATTGGATGGGATCCTCAGTAGTACCTTGGAAACCGAATTTTACAAGATCGACCCCAATGTAAGTATCGAGTTGAAAACCGAATACGCCAATCAATACAGTGCGGGCGGCAATGATGCCCTCATAGATGGCATTAAGGGTGCTCGGGATTTCAGAACTGGAGCTTGGCAAGGGTACCAAGATACCGATGTGGTAGCCATTGTAGATCTAGGCAGTATTCGACCTATAGAGACCATCGAGGTTGGATTTTTACAAGATCAAAGGAGTTGGATATTCTATCCTACGGAAGTAGAATGTTATGTCGCACCTGGAAAGACCTTCTATAAGAACCTGCCCAAGCAAATCATTGATTCAGAAACCCCCTCAGATAAAAGTGAAATAAAGACCTTGCAGTTCAATATGAACGGTTACAGTGCCCGATACATTAAAATCGTAGCCAAAAACCTCGGGGACCTCCCCGAATGGCATCTGGGGCATCCTTATAATGGAAAAGCTTGGATTTTTATCGACGAAATAGAAATTAAATGAAAAGAAGAAAGTTTATTCAAAACACTTCCCTAGGAAGT
Organism: Flavobacteriaceae bacterium; assembly: GCA_019634365.1. Classification (GTDB taxonomy): domain Bacteria; phylum Bacteroidota; class Bacteroidia; order Flavobacteriales; family Flavobacteriaceae; genus Aureisphaera. The sequence goes on from JAHQVM010000016.1 coordinate 16,051, forward strand.
TTGGGAGTGGTTGCTGGGGCAACAGCTCTAGCCTGTAAGTCAGAATCAGAAAAAGAGGCCACAACCCTGGCTACCGATAAGGAAGAAAAAAATATTCCCATGGTTATTGCCACCTGGGAAGTTCCCAACGCTGTAAGTAAAGCCTGGAGCACCTTACAGGAAGGGAGAACTGCCTTGGATGCCATTGAGGAAGGCTGTAAAGTTGAAGAAGCCGATCCAGAAAACCAGAGTGTGGGATATGGGGGTCTCCCCGATCGGGATGGCAATGTTACCCTAGATGCCTGTATCATGAATAGCAAAGGGGATTATGGTTCGGTAGTATACCTTCAGAACATAAAACATCCTATTTCCATTGCGAGAAAAGTCATGGAAGATACACCACATGTGCTCATGGCGGGTATGGGCGCCCAACAGTTCGCATTGGAGCTTGGTTTTGAAAAAGAAAATCTGCTTACTGAAGCCTCTAAAGCGGCTTGGGAAGAATGGAAAAAGACTTCGGAATACAAACCCATCATCAATATAGAAAATCACGATACCATTGGCATGCTGGCAATCGACAAAGACGGCAATATCTCTGGTGGATGTACGACCAGTGGATTGGCTTACAAAATGGCTGGACGCGTTGGTGATTCGCCCATTATTGGTGCGGGCCTTTTTGTGGATAATGAAATTGGCGCCGCTACTGCTACAGGAATGGGCGAAGAAGTACTAAAAACCGTGGGTAGCTTTCTTATTGTAGAATTGATGCGACAAGGGATGTCACCACAAGCGGCATGTGAGGAAGCAGTTCGACGTATTGTAAGCAAAAACCCCAATCATAAAGATTTTCAAGTAGGCTACATTGCAGTCAATAAAAAAGGAGAAACCGGAGCTTATGCCATTCATGAAGGTTTCCTTGCGACGGTTCACCAAAATGAAAAGATGAAAACTTATGCACCGGAATATCATCTTACAGGCCCGTAGTTACTCAACACACTATGGCTGTAAGGTTATTCTGATTAATTTATGTTAAATTACTGATTTATAAGTTATTAAATAATACGTAATAACACGTATTTTACATATTCTTTCCGCATTTAGTCCTAAAAAACCATAATTTTTTTATAGTTTTGGAGTACATAAGTAGGTTGCCCTGCCTATGGCGGGTCAATCAAATTTGGGGCGAAAAGTCATCACTTCTGTGGTGGCTTTTCTATTTATAAGGAAAAACCTTCCTCTCGATAAGCGAAATCATACATTTTTTATACCTACATGAATTCATAGAGCCCTTTGTCAATTACCAATTATACATTTGATTCCCAATAGTTTCTTACTGCACTTTCCTGCTTATGTCTAGGTTTCTGAAACATTTTAAGTCATGAAAAGAATCATTGCAATCTTAGTTTTTGCCATTGGATTTTCTTCGTTCGCGCAAGTGGGTATTGGCACGACAAATCCACAAGGGGCGTTGGATATCACTTCATCCAATATGGGATTGGTACTGCCCAGGGTTCCCAGCCTTGAAAGTATTACCGATGGACAAGGCAATCCTCCAGTTGATGGCACCATTGTGTACGATATATCAAGAGAAAAAACCTGTCAACGGATTCAAGGAAAATGGTTGTGCACTGGCTTTGAAACAGGGAGTTTAACACCTACTACCACACATGAAATTCCTACTGACACCGAGGACATTGTATATGTTAAGGCTTCTAATACGGGGACCTCAAACGATAATTTTGGAAATGCTATTTCCATAAGTGATGATGGAATGTATCTGGCTGTAGGGGCAGTATTTGAAGATAGCAATGCTACTGGAATCAATGGAGATGAAAGCAACAATAATAGCAGCAATTCGGGGGCAGTTTATCTCTATGTTAGAAGTGGGACCACTTGGAGTCAACAAGCGTATATAAAAGCTTCCAATACCGATGCTAGTGATTTCTTCGGAATATCTGTTTCTTTAAACAACGATGGATCCAGACTTGCTGTGGGCGCTTACTCAGAAGATAGCAATGCTACAGGTATTAACGGAGATCAAACCAATAATAGCAGCGGCAATTCTGGTGCGGTATATGTCTTCAGTCGAAGCGGCACTACATGGACACAAGAGGCATACATAAAAGCTTCCAATACTGGCAGCTCCGATTTATTTGGCAATCAAGTAGCATTGGATGATACAGCCACACGACTGGTAGTAAGTGCATCGAGCGAAGACAGTAATGCCACAGGAATAAATGGGGATGAAACCAACAATAGCGCAAGTAGCTCGGGAGCGGTTTATGTGTTTGTTCGAAGTGGTACAACTTGGGCTCAGGAAGCCTACATTAAGGCTTCTAATACCGAAGCATCGGATATCTTTGGGGATCGGCTTACCATAAGCGGTGATGGTACTCGTATTGGCGTTGGCGCTTACAGGGAAAGCAGTAATGCCACGGGAATCAATGGAGATGAAAGTGACAATAGCACATCTTCATCAGGGGCCGTATATCTTTTTTCGCGTTCAGGAACTACATGGTCACAAGAAGCATATATAAAAGCCTCCAATACAGAAGCCAATGATTATTTTGGACGAGCAGTTAGCTTGGACCAGGATGGGGATACGTTAGTGGTTGGAGCCTATCTTGAAGATAGTGATGCAACCGGAATTGGCGGCGATGAAAGCAATAATAATGCACTTACTTCGGGTGCAGCTTATGTCTTTTCAAGGTCCGGCACTACATGGTCCCAACAGGCTTACATAAAATCTTCTAATTCTGAAGCAGGAGATGCCTTTGGAGTCTCCATGTCCCTAAGCGGATCTGGTGATGCACTGGTTGTTGGAGCAACTGGAGAAGACAGTATTGATAGTGGGATCGATGGAGATGAAACAGACAATACGGGCACATCATCGGGAGCCGGGTACGTTTTTACCCGAACAGGAGGTGTTTGGACTCAAGCACACTATCTAAAAGCCTCCAATGTGAACCTATCGGATAGTTTTGGAAACCAAACTACCATCAGCAACGATGGAACCTACATTTGTGTAAGTGCTCCAAATGAGGACAGTAATGCCACTGGCATTAATGGAGATCAGACAGATAATAGTGTGTCGGCATCAGGTGCCGCTTATATTATAACGCCCTTTTAACCAAAAACCTACAAGCACCTATGGGAAAAAGGCCACTTGGGGGAGTGGTCTTTTTCATACGATTTAAGTAACGTTTCGGTAATATTCACCATGTAAATAATAAGTATTTTTACGTTGTTGATGGATGATCGGAGTCGTCCTTATACAACCCATATGGAAAGGCCGCTATTGAGGAGAAGCGGCTTTTCTTTTTGTACCTATTCGGCAAATACTTTTTCCCCTTTCGATTCCATCTCCTTAAACTCCTGAACCAATTTCAGGGCATCCGGAATCACATCACTACACAAAATAATAAGGGAGCCTTTTTTGGCATTGTTCACGGCAAACGTGATAGCCTCTTTTTCCGAAGGAATAATGGTGGTCTTCTTATTGGGGTCCTTGGCAATGATACCATCGTTAAGCATTTTAATGAGTTCTTCTTCTGTCTTTCCGCGAAGTCGTTTATCCTGCCGGATAATAATTTCGTCAAACATTTCGGCAGCAATCGATCCCATTTCATTATTGTCTTCTACCCTACGATCTCCAATACCTGCAATAATTCCTACTTTTACCGTGCATTCCAGGTTATCAACGAATTTCTGAAGCGCCCTCATCCCCGCTGGATTGTGTGCATAATCCAAAAGAATGGTAAAGTTCTCGAACTTGAAGAGATTTAAACGCCCTGGTGTTTGAGAAGCAGAGGGGATAAATGTTTCAAGGCCTGCTTTCATATCTTCTATACTGATTCCACGTACATGAGCCGCCAATACAGCTGCCAATACATTCTGAATCATAAAGGTCGCCCTTCCTCCATAGGTTAAAGGAATTTTTTCAACCTTCATAATGCGCATTTTCCAAGAACCGCGGCAAATGGTAACATATCCATTTTCGAAAACCGCCGTAATCCCTCCTTTACGTTGTAATGCCTGAACCCTTGGATTATTTTCATCCATGGAAAACAATGCTATATTACAAGTGGTGTTTCTTCTCATATCGTACACCAAATCATCATCTGCATTAAGGATGGCGTACCCGTCTGGCAATACAGTTTCTGGCACTACACCCTTTACCCTTGCCAACTGTTCTACCGTATTAATCCCCTTGAGGCCCAAATGGTCTGCCGCCACATTGGTAACGACGGCGACGTCGCAATTTCCAAATCCAAGCCCTGCTCGTAACAGTCCGCCACGTGCACATTCCAACACCGCAAAATTCACAGTAGGATCCTTCAGCACAAACTCTGCACTCGCCGGACCTGTACAATCTCCTTCCATAAGCAATCGATTCTGAATATACACACCATCACTTGTGGTATACCCTACTCGATACCCTTTCATTTTCGCAATGTGGGCAATAAGCCTACTCGTAGTAGTTTTTCCATTGGTTCCCGTAATGGCAACAATAGGAATTCTTCCCGTATCGCCTTGTGTTGGGAACAATTTGTCTACTACGGGCGCAGCCACATTTCGCGGCAGTCCTAAAGTTGGCGCCAAGTGCATTCTGAATCCTGGACCCGCATTTACCTCTAGAACAGCGCCGCCAGTTTCAGAAAGGGGTTTTGTGATATCCGTAGTCATAACATCAATTCCACAGATATCCAAGTCGATGATTTTCGAAATTCGCTCCGCCATCGAAACATTGGCGGGATGAATGATATCGGTAACATCCTCGGCCGTTCCACCCGTACTTAAATTGGCAGTATCTTTCAAAACAAGCATTTCTCCATCGGGAAGTACAGAATCTTCAGTATAGCCCGCATCTTTAATAATGGTTTTGGTAAGGTCATTGATGGTAATCATGGTGAGCACTTTTTCATGCCCATATCCCCTTCTCGGATCTTCATTCACCTTATCCACCAACTCTCGAATGGTTGATTTTCCATCCCCTACAACATGGGCAGGGGTTCGCAAAGCACCAGCAACCAAAACATTGTTTATCACCAATAAACGGTAATCCTTCCCGGTGATAAACTTTTCGACGATCACACGTCGGGAAACTTCTTTCGCAGCATGAAATGCAACAAGCGCCTCTTCATAATTTTGAATATCAACCGTAATTCCCCTTCCATGATTTCCATCTATGGGCTTTATCACCAGAGGGAAACCAACATAGTCGCATGCGTCTTTCAAACTCCGTTCCCTGCTAATGATATCCCCTCTCGGGACC
>JAHQVM010000017.1 GCA_019634365.1 Flavobacteriaceae bacterium
CATAGTGAGGGCTTCGCATTGTGTTGGATTTACCTTTCCTGGCATGATGGAAGATCCGGGTTCATTGGCCGGGATAATGATTTCACCAATTCCACTTCTGGGGCCACTGGCAAGCATTCGTATATCGTTGGCAATTTTATTCAGAGAAACGGCCAATTGCTTTAAAGCTCCATGGGTCTCTACAATGGCATCGTGGGCTGCAAGTGCCTCAAACTTATTTTCTGCACTTACAAAAGGTAATTCAGTAAACTGTGCGATATATTCCGCCACTTTTGGGGCATAGCCTGCAGGCGTATTGATTCCCGTTCCCACAGCGGTACCACCCAATGCTAATTCGCTGAGATGCGCCATGGTATTTTCCAGAGCCCTAAGGGCATGATCCAATTGTGAGGCATAGCCACTGAATTCCTGTCCCAAGGTTAATGGGGTGGCATCCATAAGGTGGGTCCGCCCAATTTTCACACATTTTTTGAAATCTTCCGATTTCTTCACCAACGTAGCGTGTAGTTGCTTAACACCGGGCACGGTTACTTCAACGATCTTTTTATAGGCTGCAATGTGCATGCCCGTGGGAAACGTATCGTTAGAGGACTGGGATTTGTTCACATCATCATTGGGCTGCAATGTTTTTTCACCTTCACCAATTACGTTACCGGCCAATTGATGGGCGCGGTTGGCGATCACCTCGTTCACATTCATATTACTCTGTGTACCGCTACCGGTTTGCCAGATCACCAGCGGAAATTGTTCGTCGTGCTTCCCTTCCAAAATTTCATCGCAAACTGTGGCAATCAAATCCCTTTTCCCTTCGGGTAGTACACCTAAGTCACAGTTAGTGTAGGCCGCTGCTTTTTTAAGGTAGGCAAATCCGTAGACCACTTCCAAGGGCATGGAAGCAGGGGCGCCGATTTTGAAATTATTTCGGGACCGCTCGGTTTGTGCTCCCCATAGTTTATCGGAAGGTACCTTAACCTCTCCCATGGTGTCTTTTTCTATACGATAGCTCATAGATACTGGTTTGTGAAATACGGTGCAAAATTACGACTTTACACAGGAAGATGGAAGTAAGTTTGCTATAGATTCTGTGAGTTTTCTGTTCATAACTTGCATAGTTTTTGCAAACAGATGTTTTAAGATTGGTTTTTTCATTTTATCTTTGCAAAAACAAACACGATAACCCATGTTCGATTTTCAACAATATTTAGGATTTCTAGCTTTCTTAACGATATTAACCATCGGTTTTTGGTTAATGATTTTCCTAATCTCTTTCATTCCTTATTGGATAGGGGGAGCACTTATTGAGAACATGAAGTTAAAGCGTGAAGCCAAAAAGAAAGAAAAGGGCAACTAATTAGGCCCCCGTCAATACAAATAGGAAGGAGATCTCTAAACGGATCTCCTTTTTTTATGGGGTTCCTTCAAATCCTTCCCCATCGAAATCCCCACCACCGCGACCACGGCGTTGACGCTGTTTCTTTTGATTGAATCGATAGGTAAAAGAGAGGTTAAACTGGCGTTCCCTCCACTGGAATTCACTATCACTGGTAAAATTCGCAGTCTCGGTAAAAGACATACGCTTTCTCGAATTGAAAAGATCGCTCACATTAAATCCAATGGTAGCATTATCATTAATGATGTCTTTACTGAATGCCAAACTAATGGAAAGGATGCCCTCGGTTTCTGTCTGAGCATTGTTCCTTGGACCCCGGTAAAAAGCATTGGTCTGCCAGTCTATTTTAGCGGGAAGGGTAACCTTGGCACTTCCACGGGCAAACCAGCTTGTATTCTCGGCACCATAATCCACACCGTTAAAACTTCCTTCGGTTTCAAACCTGAAAATATTAAAGCTACCATTAAACCGCAGCCATTTAAAGGGATTGTACAGAATGGCCGCTTCCCCACCAATGCGCTGATTGGTGGAAAGGTTAATGGGGATGGTTCTAATAATTGGAATTCCGTTAGGTGTAAACTGCCCTGTATCTTCCTGAACACGCTCAAAGGCATCGGTTTCATATTGATAATATACCGATGTGGTCAACGTAAGCTTTCTTCCCCAGCGTTTTAAGTATCCCAAATCAAAGGCACTTGCGTAGGCGGGATCCAATCCGGGATTTCCTTGAAAAACATTGGCCTCACTGGATCGGGAAGGGAAGGGGTTTAGAAACCAAAAACGGGGTCTATTGATTCTACGGTTATATCCCAGTGAAACATTTTCCTGTTCGTTCAATTCGTACACCAAGTTTATCGTTGGGAAAAGCCCTAAAAAGTCTTTGTCGAAATTAACGTTGAAATCGTCATTGGTGGTAACATCTTCCCCAGTAACTTCACCTTTGAGTACAGTAGACTCCATTCGAAGCCCCAATAAAAAGGAAAACTTTCCAAATTTATTTCCGTATTGGGTATACAGGGCTTGGATATTCTGTGTAAAATCGAACACATTGCTCAAGCTATCATTGCGAACAAAGTTCCCACCAGCCACCAGCTGTTCTTCCAATAAGTAATCGGTGAGGGTGTTTTCAAAACGTCCGCGATATCCAGCTTCGAATTGGGCGTTTTCACCAATAGGAAGCACGTAATCCGCTTGCGCCAAATATTCGGTTTCGTCTTGTTTTTGAATAATATTTTCTGAAGGCAACATTTCCAATTCCGGAACGGTATTGCGCTCTTCGATCAATGAGGTTTCCGTCTCATCTCCCGTCTCGTACTGAAAATCGACGGTTAACCTATGTCCGTTGGGATCGAAGTCATTTACGTAGTTTAGAGAAAGCTGAAAGTTGCTGTCGTCCTCTTCCTCGATTTCGATTCGGTCCCGTGAAATGGCCAATGCATTGTCTCTATCGAACTCATTGGTAATGTTGGTTGTGGTGCTCCCATTATCCCCTTGGCGATAAAATCCGGAGGCCGTAATGGAGGAAGTCTTAGTGAGGAAATACTCGATCCCTAAATTGGTATTGAAGCCTTTTCTAAGCCGATCGAAATCACGATCTTCAATAATCAAGGGGTTGATCACATCCCCAAAATAGCGGTTTTCGAAGTTGGCATTTCCTGGAAAATCCTGATAACGCACCCCAGTGGTATTGAAAATATTGAATTTATCCGTTCGAACGTTCATATTCCCTGTGACAGAACTACCCAGTGGATAGGTAAAGTTGGTTTGCAAAGATCCGTTAAGCCCCAAGGTTTTTTCTTTCCGTAGGATGATATTTAAGATTCCCGCCGTTCCTTCTGCATCGTATCGCGCCGAAGGGGATGTTATTACCTCGACCCGTTCTATGGCTTCCGCGGGCAATTGTCGAAGCGCATCGGTAGATCCAAAACCTGCAATGGCAGAAGGTCTTCCGTTTATAAGGATACGTACATTTTCATTTCCCCGCAATGCGATGGTTCCATCCACATCTACAGTAACCGAAGGAACATTGTCCAAGGCGTCGCTCACCGTAGCTCCACTAGTGGTAAGATCCTTTCCAATGGTATATACCTTTTTATCAAGCCTTATTTGAACTTCCGTGGTTTCTGCCCGAACTACCACTTCGTCCAAACTTTCGGTATCCAACGACATCAATACATCGGGCAACTTGGTATTTTTGAAAAGACGCTGATTTTCCAAAGTCTCGGTTTTGTAGGAGATAAATTCAAAACGAACCGAATACATACCCGCAGGGACTTCAATGTTGTATTTACCCTTGGCGTCCGTAATTCCACCGGAAATGATTTTTCCTTCACGGTTGGTAAAGGCAATAGTGGCAAATTCCAATGGAGTTCCCGAGTCTTTGTCTATAACGGTTCCGTACACGGAAACCGGGCCTGCATTGCCTCTTGGACCAGAGCCACCTTGGGCCCAAACAAGGGTAGTGGTACATAGCACTACCCAGTAAAGAAGTTGTTTCATGGTGGTTTTTCGAACTTAGACCACGAAAATACTACTGCGTTTAAAGGTGTTTTGCCAAGCTTTTGTTAAACTTTTTAAAGAATAGTTATAACATTTTCTGGAGGACGCCCCAGAGCGGCGCGGCCATTCTTGATAACGATCGGCCGTTCAATGAGTTTGGGATGTTTTACCATAGCGTTGATCACTTGCGTTGGGGTCATTTCTTTCCCCTTAAATTGTTCTTTCCAGATGGATTCCCCTTTGCGTACCAAATCGATGGGCGCAATACCCAATAGTTCTATGATATGGGATAACTCCTCTTTAGAAGGACTCGTTTCCAAATACAGAACGATTTCTATATTCTCTCCCTTTTCCTCCAACAATTGAAGGGTTTCTCGGGATTTTCGGCAGCGTGGGTTGTGGTATATTTTGGTCATTCTTTTTCCTCTTTCTTAGGTGTTTTTCTTTTTTTGGTCCAGAAATCAATTTCAATGTGAATGCGTTCCCCGATAAAGTTATCCATGGAATCGTGCTTAAAGTCGGCTCCCACTCCATAGTCCATACGATTAATAGATAATCTCGAAGTAAATCCGAAGGTGTTTTTACCATCCCTTCCCGTTTTTTGCAAGGGAATTCTCAGGGTCTTGGAAACCCCTTTCATGGTAAATTGGCCTGTAGCTACATAACCACGGCGTGTGCGTTGAATGGTATCACTTACAAAGGTGATTTCGGGATAGGTTTCAGAATCGAAAAAATCGGCTGTGAGCAAATGTTCATCCCTTCCCGGGATTCCCGTGTCGATACTGTTCACCTGTATGGTAACCTGTAACCGTGTTGGCGCCAGATTTTCGTCCATATCCATTTCCATATCATACTCAATGAATTTACCCGTTACCCGGGTAATTCCGCTTGAAATGGGTACAGAAAATTGTAGGGTAGAATGATTGGATTCTACCGTTAATTTTTTGAGCTCTTTTTCCTGCCCCATCACTGGGAGTATAGCGAGTGCCATTATAAGCAACAAGGTGATATTCTTCATTTTTATGATTTAATTTTTTCCAATTCCAGTGTGTAGTCGTACTGAAGGTCTTCATGCAACCCAGCTACTTTGTTTTCGATCAGGGTGATTTGCCTGTCATGCAAGTTCATCATGGTTCTACTTCGTTTAATGGAAGGGGAGAAGCTTCTCATTTTATAGCAGAAATGCAATAGCAATTCGACTTCTGTTTCCTTGTGGTTGGAATAGCGGATGTATTTTTTGGTTTCCCTGAGTATTTTACGGATACTCTTTTTTACATAATAGAAACTTGAGGTGTTTATTCCCTCGAATCCATCATCTATTTGTTCTTTTACTGAGTCGATATACCCTGCTTCATCTTCACTTTCGAACAATAAGTAGGTGAGCAATTCTTTGTTTTCTTTTTTGAAACGGGCCAATCGTAGGCAAAGTGCTTCCAATTCGTCCGAGGAACGGAACTTCAGTTCTTTTTTAAGTTGTGCAACGCTGGCGGCTTTCAAAATAGTGGGTTTTTTACAACGTTACGAATAGGTCTCCGCAATAATACGATCGGTTTCCTCCAAGGATTTGAACACCTCGAACGTCTTCCCTTGGGTTCGTTGTGCACCCATGGCGTTGCCATAACGGGCTGCACGAATGTGATCATTGGGATCCTTTAATAGGCTGAAGGCGATTCCCCCAGCAAAGGAGTCTCCACATCCCGTAGTGTCTACCACATGGGAAACCGGTACCGAAGGCACAAAATCTTCCTGAAGTTCACCGTCTTTTAACGTATACACCATCACCCCACGTGAATCCAGGGTAACATACAGTGCTTTGAGTCCATGGTGTAAACAATGTTTCGCGAATTCGGGTAATTCGGATTCATCGATTTCCTTATTTTCCTTGAGATCCCCGAGGGTATATTCTTTCTGAAACCAACTGCAGTTGGCTTCTTCTAGGTTCATTTTCAATACATCGATATACGGTAACCATAAATCCCTATCGACCCAGAATTTGGTCACCCTTTTACCTCGAACGGTTAAAGCAGTAGTAGGACCGTGAGCATCGAATACGATACTCGCATTCGAATGTTCTTTAATGTATCGGAGGGTTTCCAAAGGCACCTCAAAATCGGTTACAGGGACACAGACAAAAACCTCACAATCCAGATAATCCTTTACATCCTCCGGCCCAATGGGCTTCATAAAAGCGGTTTGTGTTTCCTTTCGGTTATTTTGATCCTTGAATTTTAACTGAATCACATCCCCTTGATCAGATTCGGAAGAAATGGCTTCCGTACGAATATTGGAATAGGGTTCCAACAGGGACATAATGCCATCCTGATCTTGTTTGCGAATATGGGTGATGGGAATAATTTCACCATCATTGCCTATTAAATTGGAAAGGGCAATCGCCGTATGTGTGGCGCAGCCGTATTTCTGGATGACTTCCTTATGATGGGTAATGATATAATCCCTAGGAATGGGACCTAAAACAGCAACTTTATGATTCATACGGAAAAGTAATCAAATTATAGCACAACTCCCAACTCCCTGAGACGAACAGCAAGGGTGTCGGCTCCGGTAAAATGAATTCCCTTAATTCCTACTGCTTCACAGCCCTCAATATTCTTTGAACTGTCATCGATAAACACAGCTTCTTCGCGATGTATGTTGTACCGCGAAAGGATTAATTCATAGATTTCTGGAAAGGGTTTTCGCATGCCTTCGTCGCCGCTTACCAAAATACCCTCGAACCAACTCAACCATGGAAATTTGGCAATGGCCTTGGGCCAGGTTTCACCGCTCCAGTTGGTAAGTGCATACACGCGGTAGTCGGGATTATCGACCACACTTTTTAGGATGGCAAGCGTATCCTCATGGGTATAGCCCAGCATTTCTTCCCAGCGTCCGTAATACATTTCAATAAGTTCTTTGTACTCTGGAAATAAAGCAATGCGTTCTTGGGTAGCCTTAGCGATGGGATAACCCGCATCCTGATTCACATTCCAATCCCAGGCACAGATATAGTTCAGGAACCAATCCATCTTGGCGCGATCGCCCCTAAACTCTTTTAGGAATACATATTCAGGGCTCCAATCGACGAGCACTCCGCCCAAATCGAAAATAATCGTGTTTATTTTTTTCATGAACTATATACGTGTTAATTGCTCAATGATCGCTTTATGTTCAGGGAACAAGGATACCAGATCCTTTCTGGGTGGCATTTCGAAATCGGCAAAATCGAACCCCGGCGTTACCGTACAACCAACTAGGGAGTAGTTTCCTCCTTGTATCACCTCGGAGGCAAACCAATAGCCTCCCGGAACCGTGTATTGAGGAACTTCACCGTGTAAAACGTCGTTGCCAATTTTTATACGCTCATAAACACCTTCTGGTGAAATGATATGCAATAACAAGGTGTCACCGTCGTAAAAATGCCATTGTTCATCCTGAACAATCCTGTGGAAGGCCGAGAAATTTCCCTCTGTCAACAAAAAGTAAATACTTGTGGCGTAGTTTCGATCTCCCGAATAACCGTTCCCCAAAACAGATGCAGGAATGGTAGTAGGGTTGCGATAGGTCTCTTTAAAATATCCTCCTTCTGGGTGAGGAAGGAGATCGAGTTTTTGAATAATGTCTTGGGCAGTGTTCATATTCGAAGATATTAGTTTGGAAATAAACTTCTGTCCAGTCCCGGAACAATCTTTAGCGCATTTTTATAGTATACTTTTTTCAATACTTCATCGGGCAGATCCAATCCGTACATTGCCCAAAACGCATGGTATTTTTTATGATAGGGAAAATACTCATCATCACTTTCCAACACTCTAAAATAAGTCGGGAATTCCTCCGGCTTCCAACTATCCTTACCGAACAAAATCCGATCTTGGTATTTTATGAAAAATGCATGTGCGGTTCTTGGCTGACGTCCCAATTCGGCAATGATGGCGCCTATTCCAACATACATATTTGGGATTTCATCCAACAGCTTTCCCAAGGTACCCAAATCGTTGGCATACCATCCCATATGGGCATTGATAAAGGTCGTATTCGGATGTTTTTTGAACATTCGATGCTGTTCTGCAATCAGCTGTTCCCAGGGAGCTGGGTTGTTTGCTCCGCGCTTTCTTCGGGGTCGTAACTTAAGTTCTAGCCAACGTTCATTATCACTATCGAAATCGTCCCAAAAAGGTTTGGGGTCGGCGGTATGTATGAGTACCGGGATCCCCAATTCCCCGCACTTGGCCCAAATGGGATCTAGCCTAGGGTCATCGACCGCAACCCGATTTCCCTGTATATCTTCGTAGCGCAATCCAAGGCTCTTATATATTTTTAATCCACGGGCTCCATTATTGCAATCTTCTTCCAATTGTTTTACCGCATTTTCGGTCCAGCCATCGCGGCCCACACCTTCGAAATCGATATTGGCAAAAACAACAAAGCGGTTGGGGAAGTTGTTTTTTATATTGTCCACGCATTGTACGAGATAATCCCCAGACCTCCCCGAAAGATTCACCATGATTTGCAAGTTCAAGGTGTCCATGGCGGCAACGACAGGTGCTAAATCCTGATCGGCCATACGGTACTGATGGCCGTGGATGTCGATAAAAGGAAACTTGGCTTTTAATACGGGTTCCCCTTCTACCACTAGGGTAGAGCTTGGATTGTATTCTTCGAAACTAAGATCTTGCGCACGTAACGAACAAAGGCTAAAAGCGATAAAGAAAAGTAGTATGCTATAAAATTTGAGCATGATAGGTGGAATTAGGAATTAAATGTAAAAAGACCTCTAGAGTGTCTAAAGCCTATTGGCATAGGTTTAACTTTTACAACTCTGAAAGCCTTATAATTCGTTACTTGTTTCTCCCTGCCCCATCATCATAAGATAGGCTTTCAAAAACCCATTGATTTCTCCATTCAATACTGCATCGGTGTTTCCGGTTTCATGCGCAGTCCGTACATCCTTCACTAATTTGTAGGGATGCAACACATAGTTACGGATTTGCGAGCCCCATTCAATGGCCATTTTGCTGTCCTCGATCTCTGCGCGTTGTTCCATTTGTTTTCGCAGTTCAATCTCATACAATTGCGACTTCAGCATTTGCATGGCTGTAGCACGATTGTCGTGCTGCGATCGGGAATTGGAACAGGAAATTTGTATACCAGTGGGCTTGTGAAACAACTGTACCTTGGTCTCTACCTTATTTACATTTTGCCCTCCCGCACCACTGGATCTGGCTGTTGTGATTTCTATGTCGGCCGGGTTAATTTCAATTTCAATACTATCGTCTACCATGGGATATACGTAGACACTCACAAAACTGGTATGTCGCTTGGCATTGCTATCAAACGGGGAAATGCGCACCAAACGGTGCACACCGTTCTCACCTTTTAGCCAACCAAAGGCAAATTCACCTTCAATTTCAAGGGTTACGGTTTTAATCCCAGCCACATCGCCGGGTTGATGGTTCAGCTCCTTTACTTTGAAACCTTCTTTTTCTGCCCACATAAGGTACATACGCATGAGCATCTGTGCCCAATCACAACTTTCGGTACCTCCTGCGCCAGCCGTAATCTGCAAAACAGCAGATAGGTCATCTCCCTCTTCACTCAGCATATTGCGGAATTCAAGAGCCTCTATAGATTCTAAGGCCGACCCGTAATTGGCCGTAATGGTTTCTGCATCACCTTCACCTTCTTTAAAAAACTCATACATTACCTCGGTATCATCGGTAAGGGAGAGGCTTTTTTCATAATCCTCCACCCATTTCTTTTTGTTTCGAAGCTGCTTCATAAAAGCCTCTGCTTCTTGGGGATTGTTCCAGAAATTGGGGTCGAAGGTTTTCTCTTCGTCGTTGGTAATCTCTATACGTTTGCCATCAACGTCAAAGATACCTCCTTAACGCATCCAGGCGATTTCTAAGATCCTTTAATTGATCGGTTGTTATCATGTAGTTAAAATTTAGTGTAAAAGTAGAACTAAAATATTCAAGCAGAAATTAATTTAAAGATATTTTAGTAGCTTAGGGCATTCCCCGCAATTTTAAATCTAACTTATGATACGACACATTGTTCTTGGTCTTGCGCTTTTAGGTTCTATGACTGTTTTCGGACAGTTTTTGGAAGGGAAGAAACAGTTGGAAAGCTATATGGGATTTTTCAATTTCCATTATGCTGAAGACGAAGGGGCCGTTTATTTGGAGGTACCTTCCACACGGCTGGAAGAGGAGTTCTTGTATGTACATTCTTTGAGAACCGGATTGGGATCTAATGACATAGGATTGGATCGTGGACAGTTGGGTGGAGAGGCTGTGGTAAAATTCATCAAAGCAGGAAACAAATTGCTCTTAATGCAGCCCAATCAGAGATACAGAGCCATTTCTGAAAACGAACTGGAACGGAAATCAGTAAACGAAGCTTTCGCTAGTTCTGTATTGTATGGCTTCCCCATTAAGGCTACGGAAGATAATGTGCACATCATTGATGTTACCTCGTTTATTATGGAGGATACCCACGGGGTTGCCAAAAGACTTAAAGGGCAAAAAGAAGGGAATTATAAATATGAAAAGAGTCGTTCTGCCGTTTGGATGGAACGCACGAAAGCCTTTCCCAAAAATTGCGAATTCGAAGCTCTGCTTACCTATAAAGGACAGGCAACAGGAAGAAATCTACCATCTGTGGCTCCGAACAATGAATCGGTATCCGTGATCCAGCATCATAGTTTTGTGGAATTGCCAGATGATGGCTATGTGCCCAGGGAATTCGACCCAAGAAGTGGTTCGTATCCAATGACCTATATGGATTACAGTACCCCAATCTGGGAACCCATAAAGAAACGGTTTATTACTAGACATCGTTTGGAAAAAAAGAATCCAGGGGCTGCTGTAAGTGAAGCCAAGGAACCTATCATATATTATTTGGATCCAGGAACCCCGGAACCGGTGCGTTCTGCCTTGTTGGAAGGAGCAGCATGGTGGAATCAAGCCTTTGAAGCCATTGGCTATAAGGATGCTTTTCAGGTGAAGCTATTGCCCGAAGATGCCGATCCTATGGATGTACGATACAATGTCATTCAATGGGTGCATAGATCCACCCGGGGATGGAGCTATGGTGGGAGTGTTACCGATCCTAGAACGGGAGAGATCATTAAAGGACATGTGAGTTTGGGGAGTTTGCGGATCCGTCAGGATTTTATGATTGCCCAAGCGCTCATGAAGGAGCCTTTCAAGACCAATGATGCCAATCATAAAGCAATGCTGGAGATGGCTTTGGCACGTATTCGTCAGCTTTCGGCCCATGAAGTTGGTCATACCATTGGATTTGCGCACAATTTTGCTGCCAGTAGCAATAACAGGGCCAGTGTTATGGATTATCCGCATCCACAGGTTGCTTTTAAAAATGGCGAAATGGATTTTTCAGATGCGTACGATGTGGGCATAGGAGACTGGGATAAGGTAACCGTAGCGTATAGTTATAGTGATGTTCCCAATGGGGTTGATGAGAAAGTACACCTTCAGTCTATTTTAGAAGGAGCTTTTTCCAAAGGACTTCGATACATTACCGATAGTGATGCAAGAGCGCAGTCGGGAGCCCATGGAACGGCACATTTATGGGACAATGGAAATGATCCTTCTACAGAACTTGAGCGCGTACTAACCTTACGGAAAACAGCCATTGATAATTTCTCCAAGGAAAACATACGAACTGGGGAACCCTACACGGTTTTGGAAGATGTATTTGTTCCCCTTTATTTTTTCCATCGCTACCAAACCGAAGCCGCGGTAAAGGCAGTGGGCGGAATGGATTATGATTATTTGGTAAAAGGATATAACGGTACACACCCAAGATATCTTGAAAAGAAAGTACAGAAAAAGGCCCTCAATGCCGTTTTAAGCACCTTAGAAACCGAACATTTGTTGGTTCCCGAGGACAAGTTGGCATTATTCCCTCCGAGGGCCTTTGGATATCCTCGGGATCGTGAATCTTTTAAAAGCAAGACTGGCGTGGTATTCGATGGCTTGGGAGCAGCAGCTACCGCTTCGAAAATGACATTGCAATTGTTATTGAATCCAGATCGCGCCAATCGACTCATACAGCAGAAAGCCTTGGATGGGGACAATTTGGGCTTGGGAGATGTACAGGATGCCTTGGTGAAAAAGGTCTTCGGTAAGGAAAAGGGGAGTGATTACGAAGTGGAGGTTCATCGAACCATTCAATACACCAGTTTGCAATATATGATGAATTTGGCTGCCAGTTCACGCAGTACTTCACAAACAAAGGCCGTTACTACAAATACGCTTAAGGAAATAAAAACGAAACTGACTTCAGATAGCAGTAGCCATGCACAGTATCTGGTATCTCAAATCGATGGTTTTCTAAAAGCACCGGAAAAATTCAAGGTGTCTTCAGTTCCTTCGATTCCTGATGGGAGCCCTATTGGAAGTTGGCAATGTCATTGGAATGGACATGAAAACATTCCAATGGTTGGGGAAAAGCCTTAAATTTGCATTCAAAATTTACAACTTTACTACATGAAATATATTGTAATCGTTTTACTTGCCCTGAACACATTGAGCCTTCATGCACAGAATGACAGGGCTTACGTAAAACAGTTATCCGAAGAGTTTACTTCCAAATTAAAAGAAAGAGGAATCCATGACTATGTCGTAAGCCAACATTTGTGTCCTGGGCGCATTGAAATGTTTAAGATCAATGGTGAGATGTGCATCTCCAAAGATCATTATGTGGAAAGATACGTGCTTTGGAAGGAAGATGGGAAGGTGTTCTTGAAAAAAATGGATAACTGTGGTTTGTTCCATTCCATTCCTTTAGAAGACGAAGCCTTGTATTCTTATTTATTAGAGCATCGAGATGCAATGGAGCAGGAAAAGGTTCAGAGGTATGAGACAAAAGTCAAGTATACAAGACCTATGTCGAGAACGAAAGGAGGCGCTTGTGGGAGAACTTTCCAATTTGGTAGGGAAGGAGGAGAAGTTAGAAATGCTTTCAGCCTATTCGATCTCACCAATAATTCTGAAAGAGGTGAGAATGTGCATTACGAATCAAACAATCAACTAAAACTGGCACGCTTCCATGCGCTTTTGACCGAAGAAATAGAAAAGCATACTTTCAAAAGACAATAGTACAAACAGAAATAGGTTTCCCCAGAAATGATCATAGATTTAAGAAGCGATACCGTTACCAAACCCACACCAGAAATGCTCGATTTTATGTCCCGGGCCGAAGTGGGCGACGATGTATATAAAGAAGACCCTACCGTAAACGAATTGGAGGAACGCCTCTCCAATTTGTTTGGGATGGATCAGGGGTTGTTTTTCCCTTCGGGAAGTATGGCCAATCAGGCTGCAATTAAGTTGCATACCCAGCCCGGAGAGCAGCTTATTTGCGATAAGTGGGCCCATGTATACAATTATGAAGGCGGGGGCGTCTCTTTCAATAGTGGTGTTTCCTGCAAGCTTATCGACGGCCATATGGGGATGATGAATGCCCAGCAAGTTGAGGAGGCCATCAATCCACCCGATTTTTACCATAGTCCGTTAACCTCCCTAGTGGCTGTAGAAAATACCACCAATAAAGGTGGCGGTGCGTGTTACGACTTTGCTGAACTGGAACGAATCAAGAAAATATGTGACATTCATGGGCTCAAATACCATATGGATGGTGCACGAATCATGAATGCTTTGGTGGCGAAAAATGAAGACCCTACCAGTTACGGTCGCATTTTCGATACCATTTCCGTTTGTTTGAGCAAAGGACTGGGAGCTCCTATGGGAACCGTATTGTTAGGAACCAACGAAGCTATGGCCAATGCTATGCGTGTGCGAAAAGTGTTGGGAGGTGGAATGCGGCAAGTAGGTTATGTGGCAGCAGCCGGAATTTATGCCTTGGATAATCATATTGAGCGTCTGGCCGAAGATCATCAGCGGGCTTTGGAAATTGCATTGGTATTGAAGGGGCAAGATTATGTTAAGGAAGTAGAACCCACCGAAACCAATATTGTGATCTTTTATCTGGAAAATCATGTACAACAGGAGAAGTTCATGGAAGACTTACTGAAACAGAACATTAAAATAAGCGATATGGGGCAGGGTAAGCTCCGTATCGTTACTCATTTGGATTATACCCAGCAAATGCACGAATATTTTCTGGAAGTCCTTGGGGATTACGAACCATAAAAAAAAGCTCCTGTATGGGAGCTTTTTTTTATCATGTTTGAATAAGAAATCCTTATTCTACTTCTTTTACATCGGCACCAGGAGCGTTGTTTCGAACTGATTCGATACCGTTTTCCATTCCGGACTCCCCAGCGTACATCTGGCTGCTACCAATGATCTGTCCGTTGGTGGATTTTAGGTTGAAGTGGAATTTACCATTCTTGGCAGTTTTTCTTTCCCAACAGTCATCATCACCGCAATTGGTCTTAACAGACTCTATACCATTCATAGCGCCAGCCTTTGAGGCGTACATTTGACTGGATAAAATCACTTGACCGTTTCCAGCCTTTAATACAAAGTGAAATTTATCACCGCTTTTCTTTAGTTCGAACATATTTATTGATTTAGTAGTTAAACTTTGTTACGATCCCTAAATATCCGAAAAAAACCCATTCCATACAATACTGAAAATGAATTTGGGCTATAACCGGGCTTTTTTAAAGACCATGGCAAAGCTACTACAGTGATTTTACATTTTACCTAAGAAGGTAGGCCTCTGGTCGAAAATTACGCTCCCTTAACCGAAAAGCAATCTTAATTTATTATATTTAAGAGGCTTACTGCATAATTTTATCACGTTAAATAAAACATCAACAACATGAAAAAATCTATTCTATTTGTTTTTGCGTGCTTTACTATGACCTTTGCGAGCGCGCAAGATTTACCCACAAACCCGGAGCCTGGTAAGTGCTACGTTCGTTGTGTCACCCCAGATGTATGGGTGAATGAGAACGTTACTATCGAGGTTTCACCAGCGTACAAAAAATTGACAGTAGTCCCCGCTGTTTATAAAAAGGAAACAATGACGGTTGAGTCTAAGGTTCCTTCAGAAAACCTACGCGTAGTTCCTGCCGAATACGGAACAGAGTCCTTTAGTATTGAAACCAAAGAAGCTTCTGAGCGATTGGTGAAAGTACCTTCAGAAAAAAGTGCTGATTCCGAAACCGTAGTGGTAGAAGAAGCTAGCTATTCGTTAAGAGTGGTTCCAGCCGTATACGAAAACCGCACGTTCGAAGTAGTGGTACAACCTGCTTACCAAAAAGTAGAGATTGTACCTGCTCAGTACGAAACCAGAGACGTTGTAATTACAACTAAAGAACCTTCTCAGCGTTTGGAAGTGATTCCAGCAGAGTATGGAACTGAAACCATTACCTACGTGAAGAGAGAATTTGGGTCTAGCATTGCAACCATCCCAGCTAGTTTTACTTCCGATTATGAATCGATCGAGGTAAAGCCTAAAACGGCGCGTTGGGAAATGAGCGAGACGCCAGCGGCAGAGTGTGCTTCTAGCGATCCTAATGATTGTAGATACTGGTGTTATAAAGGAATCCCTGCCGAATTCACGACAGTAAGCGTGCAACGTTTGGCATCTGATGCTTCCTTTGTAAAGACATCTGACTGTGATAAAAACGGAGGATCTGGAGTTTGTGGACAGGCTTCTTATACCAAAACCATTTTGGTAAAACCTGCTACAACTCGTGTGATCGATATCCCAGGAGAATCTAAAACCGTTAAGAAAACGGTAATGGTGAAGCCTCCTACAACCAGAATCATCGATGGTCCTGCTGTAACGAAGACGATGACGCGTAGAGTAATGGTTACACCTCCAACGACAGCTCGTATCGAGATTCCTGCAGTTACTAAAACCGTTAAGAAAACTATTTACTCTAACGAAACAACCCGTGCGGTTGCGATTCCTTCAGAATCTAAAACGTATAAGAAAACGGTGATGAAGACGCCTCCAACTACTGTAGCAGTTCCTGTTACCGGAGAAAGCAAGACCCTTTCTGTAACCAAGTTGGTAAGCGATGCCCGTGTAGAGGAAGTAACCGTTCCTGCACAATACGAAACGGTAACCAAGGAAGTACTTCAGTCTAAAGGTGGATTAACTACTTGGAAAGAAGTAGAGTGCGAATTGGTAGAGTACCAAGCCCTTCCTATCAACTGGAACTTGGGTAGTGCGACCCTTACTGCTCAGGCTAAGAGTCTTATCGATACCCGTTTAATGCCTGTATTGGCTCAAAACCCAGGGGTGAAATTGGAGATCGCTTCCCATACCGATTCTAGAGGTAGTAAAGCTTCCAACCAAGACCTTTCAGAAAGAAGAGCCCAAGCTGTGGTACGTTACCTACAGTCTAAAGGAATCAACAACAGTCTTTTGGTTGCTAATGGATTTGGTGAGAACCGTTTGAAGAACCGATGTGCAGACGGTGTGTCTTGTACAGAGAGAGAACACGCTACTAACCGTAGAACAGAGTTCCGTTTGATCAACAACTAAACCAATACATTAGCCATCAACAAATTAAAGAATTCCCAATTTATTTGGGAATTCTTTTTTTTTTGGCATCTTTGGCACAAATCATGCTAAGGGTTATTAAAACCATCCTATATGAAACGACTTTTTGCATTTCTCTTTGTTGCGGTTATTTCATCGACTGCCTTTTCCCAAAAAGATTCACAACTCAACTGGCTTTACAATATGGAAGAAGCCATGGAGATTTCGAAAGCAGAAAAGAAACCTATTTTGGTATACTTCACGGGAAGTGATTGGTGCGCACCTTGCAAGGGTTTAAAATCCGATTTCTTCGCAACAGACGATTTCTTGCAACGAGCTGGGAATATGGTTTTGGTAATGATCGATTATCCGCGTAGGATGGATATCATTTCAGAAGAGCAACGTGCCTACAATAAAACGGTGATGGCGAAATACAATAAAGGCGGTTCTTTTCCCCTAATGGTCATGACCAATCACAAAGGAAAGGTCCTTGGGGAACTTTCTGGGTACAGTTCTTTCAGTACCTACAAGGATACCAGTCACCATTTCGATTTTGTAGACAAGCATCTTGTAGGGTATAACTAATCCTATTTAAAAAGATCCATCCCCGGAATATTGGGCATGCCTTCCTTGGCTACCGCCGCAATTTCCGTTTCATTCACTTTCGTGGCTTTTTCTATGGCCTTGTTCAAGGTGAGGATTAAATAATCTTCCAATTGTTCTTTGTCCTCCAATAAACTATCGTCTATTTCGATCGATTTTAGGGTTCTATTGGCGGTAAGCGTTATTTTCAATAGACCATCAGAACTGCTTTCGTCGATAAGTACCGTATCCAACCGTTTCTTGGTGGCTTCTACCTTTTCTTGGGTTTCCTTGAGCTTCCCCATCATTCCCATTAGGTCTCCAAACATAGTTTTAGTTTTAAGTTTAGTGCAAATTTACTACTTTGGTAACTTATTAAAACTATATTGTTCCCAATGAAAAAGATAATATTTGTTTCGCTTCTATCCCTTATTTTTGCAGCTTCTTGTAAACAAAAGGAAACGCCTACAGCTTCTATGGATATTACACCACCCAAAGCCGATAAGATTGATAAAAACCTTGAAAAGCATGGAGATGTGCGAGTCGATCCCTACTACTGGCTCAAGGATAAAGAAAATGAAGAAGTGATCGATTATCTGGAACGTGAGAACGATTACTACGAAAAGATGACGGCTCATACGAAGGACTTTCAGAAGGATCTTTTCGAAGAAATGAAAAGCCGCATCAAGGAAGACGACGAGTCCGTACCTTATTTCTATAATGGGTATTACTACATCACCCGTTACGAAACCGGAAAGGATTATCCTATCTATTCCCGTAAAGAAGGCTCTTTGGATGCCGAAGAGGAAATCCTTTTCAACGTAAACGATATGGCCAAGGACTATTCCTACTACAACCTACGTGGCATCAACGTTAGCCCAGACAACAAATGGGCGGCCTTTGGAGTGGATACTTTAAGTAGAAGAAAATATACCCTTCATATTAAAAACCTGGAAACAGGAGAGATCCTCAAAGAGACCATTCCGTTAACTACAGGAAGCTCTACCTGGGCCAATGATAACAAAACGTTATTCTACACCCGCAAAGATGAGGTTACGCTGCGTGCGCATCAGATTTACAAGCACGTAAAAGGAACCAATAGCGATGCCGATGTGATGGTTTTTGAAGAAGCAGATGAAACCTTCGGAACTTATGTGTATAAGACCAAGAGCCGCAAATACCTAGTGATTGGGTGTTATAGTACGTTGACGTCGGAATTCCGTATTCTGAATGCCGATACACCCCAAGAAGACTTTAAAGTGTTTCAAACCAGAACCCGCGGATTGGAATACAATATCGATCATTTCGAAGATCATTTCTACATCTTGACCAATAAAGACGAGGCCAAAAACTTCAAATTGATGAAAACCCCAGAAACGGCTACCGAAGCCGATAACTGGGAAGAAGTGGTGGCACACCGTGATGATGTGTTGTTGGAAGATGTGGAGATATTCAAGGATTACCTTGTGATTGGGGAACGAAAAAATGGACTGAACGAAATAAGAATCACCCGTTGGGACGGTTCGGCCGACTACTACCTGCCTTTCGATAGTGAGACCTATACCGCCTTTGCCATGCAGAATATCGAATTTGATACCAACATTCTGCGCTATCGATACAATTCCCTGACGACACCGGCTTCCATTGTCGATTTCAATATGGAAACCAAGGAAAAAGAGGTAAAGAAAGAGACCGAAGTATTGGGTGGAAAATTCAATAAAGAAAACTACGAATCGAAGCGTGTTTGGGCCACGGCGGCCGATGGCACCAAGATCCCGGTTTCTTTGGTGTATAAAAAAGGAATGAAGCAGGACGGTAGCAATCCGTTGTGGCAATACGCCTACGGATCCTACGGATCAACGATCGATCCTTATTTCTCTACCGTACGTCTAAGTTTATTGGATCGTGGCTTTATCTACGCCATTGCCCATGTTCGTGGCGGACAATATTTGGGAAGACAGTGGTACGAAGATGGAAAACTGCTTAAAAAGAAGAACACCTTTACCGATTTTGTGGACGTTTCCAAATTCCTAATTGAAGAAAAGTACACCTCTGCTGAGCATTTATATGCTTCAGGAGGCTCTGCAGGAGGACTCTTAATGGGTGCTGTGGTAAATATGGCACCAGAATTGTATAATGGGGTTGTGGCTGCGGTACCGTTTGTGGATGTAGTAACGACCATGCTGGATGATGACATTCCGTTAACTACCGGGGAATACGACGAATGGGGGAACCCCAATGAGCAGGAATATTACGAATACATGAAATCGTATTCACCGTATGATAACGTAGTGGCCAAAAGTTACCCCAATATGCTGGTAACAACGGGGCTGCACGATTCGCAGGTGCAGTATTGGGAACCCGCCAAATGGGTAGCCAAATTGCGGGATACCAAGACCGACGATCATATTTTATTACTGCATACCAATATGGAAGCAGGACACGGAGGTGCCTCCGGGCGCTTCGAAGCCTTGAAGGAAGTGGCGATGGATTACGCCTTTATTCTAGATAGGGAGGGAATAACAGAGTAATTAAAATATTTGCAGTAACTTTGTCCCGATTTAAAAGAAAGGGTAACTCCTTGATTTTTAATTAAAACTCCTTTTATGAAGAACATACAAGCCCAAGAAAGTGTGCTGGCACTAATAGGAAACACGCCCCTTATTAAGCTTAACCGAATCACTTCCCAAATGGCTGGAAACTTTTACGCAAAAGTAGAAGCTTTTAACCCAGGGCATTCAGCAAAGGACAGAATTGCACTTTACATTCTGGAAGAGGCCGAAAAGAAAGGCCTTTTACAACCCGGAGATACCATTATAGAAACCACCAGCGGGAATACAGGATTCAGTATTGCCATGGTGAGCATTTTAAAAGGGTATAAGTGTATTCTGGCCGTAAGTTCTAAATCTTCGCCCGATAAGATCGATATGCTTAAAACCATGGGTGCCGAGGTACATGTGTGCCCTGCCCACGTGGCTGCCGACGATCCGAGGTCGTATTACGAAGTGGCGAAGCGACTGCATGAAGAAACACCGGGATCTATCTATATCAACCAGTATTTTAATCAGTTGAATATCGATGCCCATTACCATACCACTGGACCCGAAATTTGGGAACAGACCGGCGGACAAATCACTCACCTAGTAGCTTGTAGCGGAACCGGAGGAACCATTTCTGGTACCGCGCGCTTCCTAAAAGAGCAAAACCCCGATGTAAAAGTATTGGGGATCGATGCCTACGGAAGTGTGATCCAAAAGTACCACGAAACCCGTGAGTTGGACAAGGATGAGATCTATCCGTATCGTATTGAAGGATTGGGAAAAAACCTAATCCCAGCCGCGACCGATTTCGATGCCATCGACTCCTTTACCAAGGTGAGCGATGAGGACAGTGCCCACACCGCCCGCGAATTGGCCAAAACAGAAGGTCTTTTCTTGGGATACACCAGTGGCGCTGCCATGCAGGGGATCAAGCAATTGAGCGAAGAAGGCATTTTTGATAAAGACAGTGTGGTGGTGGTGATCTTCCCCGACCACGGTTCTCGTTATATGAGCAAAGTGTACAACGATGCTTGGATGGAACAGCAAGGCTTTATGGATGCCGAAGAAGAAGCTGCCAAACAGGCCATACAATACGTTAAATAGCAATTCATTGCCTCTACATACAGCCGCCAACCCACGTTGGCGGTTTTTTTATGCCCATGTTGTGGTAATGTTGATTTCTTTCTCACGCCAGAACATGGCTATACTATAGAAAATACCTATTTTTGCCACTTGTATTAACCGAATATTGATGAGAGACTTATTTGATAAGATTTACAAAGACAAAGGTCCATTGGGTAAATGGGCTGAGCAAGCAGAAGGTTACTTCGTATTCCCCAAGCTGGAAGGGCCTATTGGCAACCGCATGAAGTTTCAAGGGAAAGAGGTAATTACCTGGAGTGTAAATGATTATCTAGGATTCGCCAATCACCCAGAAGTACGTAAGGTAGATGCAGAAGCAGGTGCTAAGTACGGGTCGGCCTATCCTATGGGTGCCCGAATGATGAGTGGGCACACCGAGCTGCACGAACAATTACAGAACGAATTGGCTGCTTTCGTACAAAAGGAAGCCGCTTATTTATTAAACTTTGGGTATCAAGGGATGGTGTCTACCATCGACGCTTTGGTATCTAAGGACGATGTGATTGTGTACGACGTAGATGCACACGCTTGTATCA
>JAHQVM010000018.1 GCA_019634365.1 Flavobacteriaceae bacterium
AATTGCATTCAACACCTTGAATGAATTCTATTCTGAATCCGGTTTTGAACTCAATAGGATCATCTTTGGTTTTGGGCTTAGCTTTGCCTATCGATACGGGTTTTATCATTTGGAGGATTTCGAAGACAATATTTCCTTCAAATTCACCTTCAACCTTAAAATATAACACCCGATTACCCGTTCATTCCTAGGTAATTTAATACCTTTGCGCGACTTTCAATTATAGGGGTTTGAACAAGCTTTTTAGTATCGGATTTTGGAGTGCGGTAGCTCGGTTTATCCTTCGCAATAGGACCCTTATCATTATTGCCATTATTGGACTTACGGTTTTCATGGCCATGCAGTGGAAACACATGCGTTTTACCTATACCGAAGCCAATTTACTTCCGGACGATCACGAGTTCAACAAGGAATACGTACAGTTCCTGGACACCTTTGGCGAAGAGGGTAACCTAATCATATTGGGCGTCAAGGATTCTACCCTTTTTCAACCTGAGGTATTTCAAGCGTGGTCCCAGTTGGCAAAAGATATTTCGTCCTACGATGAGGTGGACATCACACTTTCTATCGGGGATTTGCAAAAGCTCGAGAAACGCAAGGATTCGGCCGTATTCGATCTGGTTCCCTTTGTCACGGATTCGGTATTGGATCAACAGAAACTAAATCGCTATCGCTATGAACTATTCAACAAACTACCGTTCTACAACGGTTTGGTTTATAGCCCCAACAAGAAATCGGTACGAACAGCCGTATATCTTAAAAAAGATATTGTAAATACTCCGGCCCGGAAAGACTTCATCACTGAGAATCTTATACCACGAATACAACAATTCGAAACGCAAACCGGACTCAATGTCTATACCAGTGGAATGCCTTATATCCGCACCTTGAATTCCCAGAACATCATTGATGAGATTGGAATGTTTATTGGGGCAGCGCTTTTGGTGACCTCATTGATCTTCTTTTTCTTCTTTAGGTCCTTTAGGGCCACGTTTATTTCCATGATAACGGTGATCATTGGGGTAATGTGGGCGTTTGGTGTTTTAGGACTACTGAAATATGAAATTACGGTCCTCACAGCGCTCATTCCACCATTGATTATCGTCATCGGAATTCCGAATTGTATCTTCCTCATCAACAAATACCAGCAGGAAATAAAACTGCATGGGAATCAGGCAAAATCCCTCCAACGTGTCATTACCAAAGTAGGCAACGCCACTTTGATGACCAACGTAACCACGGCTTCTGGATTTGCCACCTTCATTCTTACCAATAGTAAGCTGCTCAAGGAATTTGGTACGGTGGCATCGATCAATATCATTGCCATCTTTTTGCTGAGCCTTTTCATCATACCCATTGTATACAGTTATATGGCGGTTCCTAAATACAAACACCTAAAGCACTTGAACAAACGCTGGATCGGGAGTTTTGTAAACTGGATGGAACGCATGGTGCGGGAACATAGGATCGCCATCTACGTGGCCACCATTGCGTTACTTTGCGCAAGTATTATTGGTATTAACCAGATAAAGCTCTCCGGCAGTTTGATCGAAGACATGCCGAAGGGGAAAGAGTTCTATAGCGACATCAAGTTTTTTGAAAAGGAATACGAAGGGATCATGCCCTTGGAGATACTCATCGATACCAAGCGTAAGAAAGGGGTCATGAAATTGGCGACCTTAAAACGCATGAACGAATTGGAAGAATACATTGAAGAGATCCCTGAACTTTCGAAGACAATTTCTGTGGTGAATCTTGTAAAGTACTCCAAACAGGCCTATTACAACGACAATCCTGAATACTATCAACTTCCCAACAGCCAAGAAAGAACATTCATCTTATCATACGCCAAGAACAGCGCCAGCAGCACCAATCTGTTAGCGAGCTATGTGGATACCACGGGACAATATGCCCGGATCACCACCTTTATGAAGGATACACAGACCCAGCGTTTTGATAGGATTGAGGAAGACCTACGCGCCAAAATCGACAAGATATTCCCCGAAGATCGATATGATGTTTCCATCACTGGGAAGGCCTTTATTTTTGAAAAAGGGACCAAATATTTGGTGAACAATCTGGTACTTTCCCTTTCCTTGGCTATTTTGCTCATAGCCATCTTTATGGCTTGGATGTTCCGGAACGTAAAAATGATTTTGGTTTCCCTGATCCCCAATTTACTCCCCTTGTTGATCACAGCGGGATTGATGGGCTTTATCGGGGTTCCCATTAAGCCATCGACCATATTGGTCTTCAGTATCGCCTTTGGTATTTCGGTAGATGACACCATCCATTTCTTGGCCAAATACCGGCAGGAACTACTGGCCAACAATTGGAAAATTAAGCGATCGGTATACGCCGCTCTTAAAGAAACGGGGGTTAGTATGTTCTATACCTCCATCGTACTGTTCTTTGGATTCTCTGTATTCACCATTTCCAGTTTTGGAGGCACCGTGGCCTTGGGGGCCTTGGTATCGGCAACCTTACTTTTTGCTATGCTGGCCAACCTTCTATTACTCCCGTCATTGCTGTTGTCTTTGGAACGCAGCATCGCCAACCAACAGACTTTCAAAAAACCGGCCTTGGAAATCCTTCCTTCTTCAGAGGAAGATACCGACGATTTTCAGAATTAAAAAAGTATCTTTACGGCCGATTTTAGCGAATGACAATCAACTTTTTTTCAGAAAAAAATGAAACGAGCACATCAAAAAGAGATTATCGAACTTATTCAGAGTGAACCCACTGGAGCTTCCGTTTCCGTTTCAGGATGGGTAAAAGCGTTTCGCAGTAATCGCTTTATTGCGTTGAACGATGGTTCTACCCTAAAGAACCTACAATGTGTTGTTGATTTTGAAAATTTTGAAGAGGCGCTTCTCAAACGGATTACAGTGGGTGCCGCCATTCAGGTTACCGGAAAATTGGTGGAAAGTCAAGGACAGGGACAAGCTGTGGAAGTGGAAGTGGAAGCCATCGAGATTTTGGGTGATGCAGATCCGGAAGAAGTAAAGCTAACCATCTTATCACCGAAGCGTCATACTCTCGAGAAATTACGGGAGGAAGCCCATTTAAGGGTGCGTACCAACACCTTTGGTGCTGTGATGCGTCTTCGATCGAAATTGGCCTTTGCCGTACATGAATATTTTCAGAAGAACGGATTCTATTATATGCACTCACCCTTAATTACGGGAAGTGATGCCGAAGGTGCTGGAGAAATGTTCCGAGTGACGACCTTAGATCCTAAAAATCCACCTTTAGCAGAAGACGGCTCTGTGGATTACAAGCAGGACTTTTTTGGAAAGGAAACCAATCTTACCGTGAGCGGCCAGTTGGAAGGGGAAACCTATGCCATGGGATTGGGTAAAATATACACCTTCGGGCCTACTTTTAGAGCAGAGAACTCGAATACTTCCAGACACCTTGCGGAATTCTGGATGATCGAACCCGAAATGGCCTTCTATGACCTGGATGACAACATGGATTTGGCCGAAGACTTTATTAAGTATGTGATTCAGTTTGCACTGGAACACTGCCAAGACGATTTGGAATTCTTGGAACAACGATTGATTCAGGAAGAGAAAAGCAAGCCGCAAGCGGAGCGCAGTGATATGTCCTTACGTGAAAAACTGCATTTTGTAGTAGACAATGAGTTTAAAAGGATTACGTATACAGAAGCTATCGATATCCTTAGGAATTCCAAACCCAACAAGAAGAAAAAATTCAAATTCCCGATAGATGAATGGGGCGCCGACTTACAGAGTGAGCACGAACGTTTCTTGGTAGAGAAGCATTTTAAATGCCCAGTAATCCTTTTCGATTACCCCGCCAACATCAAGTCGTTCTACATGCGATTGAACGAAGATGAAAAAACCGTACGCGCCATGGATGTGCTGTTTCCAGGAATTGGTGAGATTGTGGGAGGATCCCAGCGAGAAGAGCGTTTTGATGTATTACAGCAGAAAATGGAAACCATGGGAATTCCACAGGATGAATTGTACTGGTACCTCGATCTTAGAAAGTACGGAACCTGTGTGCACAGTGGTTTTGGACTAGGATTTGAACGCTTGGTACTGTTCGTTACGGGAATGGGGAATATTAGGGATGTGATTCCTTACCCAAGAACCCCGGGCAACGCAGAATTCTAAATGCCATAAAAACCTCACAATATCTTATTAAATCCGCCTATATTGTCTTTAATGTAGGCGGATTTTTTTAATTTTAACAGCAAGTAGTCGATCTATGTTAAAGCAACAGCTAAATTTTAAATTATCACAAAAACTTTCGCCTCAGCAAATCCAGCTGATGAAGTTGATACAGCTTCCTACGCAGGCGTTCGAGCAGCGAATTTCCCAAGAACTGGAGGAAAACCCAGCTTTGGAAGGTGGTAAGGATGAAAAGGATACGTTGGAGGATGAATTCAGCAATGAAGAGTTCGACGATTTTAGCGACTCCGAGAGTATTGAAACGGAGATTAATGTAGATGACTACCTAAGTGACGATGAAATCCCGAGTTATAAATTATCGGCCAATAACTACAGTGCAGATGATGAGGAAAAACAGACGCCCTACGCCTCTGGAACCTCTTTTAACCAATACCTCCTTCAGCAATTAAACACTTATCGTTTAAATGATGAAGAAAAGGAAATTGCGCAGTTTTTGGTAGGGAGTGTGGATGAGAGTGGCTATATACGAAGGGATCTTCAGGATATTGTAGACGATTTGGCCTTTACCCAAAATGTGTATACTTCCGAAGAAAAGATTGAAGAAGTACTTACGGTGGTGCAGGAATTGGATCCTGCAGGTGTTGCTGCCCGGAATCTTCAGGAATGTTTGCTGCTGCAATTGGATCGGAAAGCTGAATCGCCTTCCGTAGACCTTGCCACTTCCATTATTAAGGAGGCATTCGATCACTTTACCAAAAAGCACTATAAAAAATTACTTTCAAAATTCGATATTGGAGAGGATGACTTGCGTGAAGCCATTTCTGAAATTGAAGGGCTAAACCCCAAACCTGGAGGTACTTATTCAGGGAACACCCGTATCATTGAGCACGTGGTTCCCGATTTCGCCATTAAAATCGTAGATGGTGTATTGGAACTTACCCTCAATGGACGAAACGCCCCCGAGCTGCATGTTTCCAGGGAATACATGAATATGCTGAAGGGTTATAAGGACGCCAAGGACAAATCGAAATCCCAAAAAGATGCGGTACTATTCATAAAACAAAAATTGGATGCTGCCAAGTGGTTCATAGATGCCATTAAACAGCGGCAACAGACACTTTTTGTAACCATGAACTCCATCATGCACCATCAGGAAGAATACTTCCTTACAGGGGACGAACGGAAGTTGAAACCTATGATCCTGAAGGATATTGCCGATAAAATAGACATGGATGTCTCCACGGTATCACGGGTGGCAAACAGTAAGTATGTAGATACCCCCTACGGCACCAAACTCATCAAAGACTTCTTTAGCGAGTCCATGAAAAACGATCAAGGAGAGGATGTTTCTACCAAAGAAATAAAAAAGATTTTGGAAATTACTATTGGAGAAGAGGATAAGAAAAAGCCTTTGACCGATGATAAACTGGCCAAGATCTTAAAGGAAAAAGGGTATCCCATTGCCCGTCGTACCGTTGCAAAATACCGTGAACAACTGGATTTACCAGTGGCCAGACTCCGAAAAGAAATTTAATGGATCGGTTTCTTCGTTTAGGCGCTTACGTCTTCCATCCTTTACTGATGCCCATTTTAGGCACAGCCATTTATTTTTACATTACACCTCGCTATTTTGACCGTGAAATTATCCAGAGCAAGTTGCTGGCTATATTCATCATCACCTTTCTTATTCCTGTGGTTCTCTACTTTTTATTGAAAAACATTGGATTGATAAAAACCTCACAATTGGAAGATGTGGGAGAGCGCAAGATTCCCTTGATGATTCAATGCCTTTTAACGCTCCTTGTGGTAAAAATGGTTTTTGACCACTACACCCCGGAGATGTACTACTTCTATGTGGGTATTCTTTTTTCCAGCATTTCGGCACTGATCTTGGTACTTTTCAAGATCAAAGTAAGCCTCCATCAAATTGGGGTGGCCGGTATCACCATGTTCGTCATTGCGCTGAGCATCCATTTTCAGATTAACATGCTCTTATTAATAGCCTTCTTACTGTTCGGTAATGGATGGGTTGCCTCGTCGCGCCTGTCTACACATTCCCACACGATTCCCGAATTGGTATTGGGATTTTTTGTGGGCATGATTCCGCAGTTGCTTATTCTACGGTATTGGCTATAGGATGTAAAAAATGATTCCCAGCTTAAGGGTCCGAAAGTCGATATTCTCTCCCGTATTTACCGTTTGCGCATCCTTGAAATAAGGGTTGATGCTATAGGAAGTATAAAAATTGAACGTACCGTATCCAAAACTCAAATGGGCCGATAAACGCACCCTTTCGAACTCGGGGATATCGGTCTGGCTCACCTGATTTCCGTTTTGTTTGAACCTAGCTCGATACCAATACGCGTACCCAACCCGAAGTCCTGTATAGATCCTCCAAAAACGATACTCTGTTGCCGTGGAGCTTCGCCACCGGAATTCGAAGGGTAATTCTATGGCTGCAGTACTAAAACGATTGCTATTATAATCTACGGTATTGTCCAATACCCGGAATATGGTGGTATCGGATTCATCCTCGCCTATGAAAAGCGTTTGGCCCAATTGATCGAAATTAAGCCCCAGCCCCAAGGCAATGGCAACATTCCTGCGTTCATTCAATGGCATATCGCGCAGGTATCCAAATTCGATCCCCCCAGACACCCCTTCGAGGTTCACCCCACTGGGAACACTGGTTAAAAGGTTGTAGGTTACCCCTACATAGAGTTGATCTTCACGATACTTTTCATCGACAAAGACATCGGTTCCTTCTTCTTCCTGTGCCCAACCCAAATAGGCACCGATGGCTAGAACAAAAAACAGGAAGTGTTTCTTAGAAAAGGTCATAGGCTAAAGATAGGGATTCTGTAAAACAAAAATCGCCTTGAATTATCAAGGCGATTTTTGTCGAAAAGTATATAGAAATTAATTATCTACTTGATTACCTGGAGATGTAATGTATATTACTTTGTACATCTGCAGTTCTCGCAATTCCTGTTTGATATCGGATATCAAACCAGTATTGGTTTCTTTGTCTACTTTTAAAGCTACGTTTACAGAGCCTCTAAGCTCTTCCCTTAGCTTTTCCCGTGCCTCGGTAAGGGCAGCTGGCAAAGCATCCAAGCTCGTATACTTATCACCGATTTGTATTTTCCCTTCAGTACCGTATTGCTTTTGGTAACGCTGACTTGGTTTCCCAGCGTAAATAAATACAGAACGGTCTTTCTGAAGTTTCTCTACTTGGTCTCCTTTAGGCAGTTCTTGTTGTACCAAAAGATTCGTATCCCTTAATACGGTTACTACCATGAAGAAGAACAACAGCATGAATACAATATCAGGAAGTGATGCTGTGGATATAGCGGGTATTTCGCCGCCTTTTTTCTTTTTAAACTTTGACATTTCTAATTGTTTTTAAGATCCAGCCTTCTTAGGTTCTGCTTCGGATAGTTTTAATGGAATCATTCCTTGGATCACTTTAATTTTCTCCTGAATATCATCCTTTTTTGGGCCTTTAAATTCACCCTCATCCAATGACTTCTTCATCTCGGTGAAACTCCACCCGTATAAACGTTGAGATTCACGATTTCTTAAGAAGTTATACGCTGCCACCAACTCATTCTGAACGGCAATGTACATTCCGTAGGAAGTCAATCGGTCGTTCTGAACCGAAATTACAGCTTTGTCTGGATTATCTGATGAATCGGGAAGGCGTTTCCCTTTACAATAGTTACAGTGTTCTGGCGAACCGGATGGCGCTCCACCGTTATCGATAAAATCGATTGCAGCTTGACGCAGATCCTTGATCTCCATCAACTCCTCTTCCACCAACAGCTGATCGTTTCGGTTAACGTTCACAACAAACAAGTTCTTTTGCTTGATGATTACATCTTCCGGAATATCCTCCTGTTTTGGTGGTAACTGTCGAGCAATCCCTTTGTCCTTTTCGATGGTAGTAGTTACCAAGAAAAAGATAAGCAAAAGGAATGCTATGTCTGCCATAGATCCCGCATTTACTTCGGGTGTTGATCTTCTACCCATTTATCTACTTGTTAATTTTTTCACGCCGCTCCACAACATAGCACCAATGGCTACGATGGCTAAGAAATAAAAGGCATAGAGTCCAGCTCCCACCCATTTCGATCCACTTGCCGAAAGTACTTCTCCATCTTTCATAGGAGTTTCAACTCCTTGGGCCATTCCATATGCTATAGCAACTACGGCAAGAAATGCTCCAATAGAAATAAGAGTCTTTTTGATATTCCCTTGAGCCAAGCCCTTAAGAACGAATATCAATACGAACGCAAGTATCAATGCAAATACGATATACGCTATGTATATGTAACCGTCTACTCCTTCCCCAGTTGCCTTCACAACTTCGTCTCCTTTGGATAAAATCATTCCAAAGAACACGATACCCACGAGGCAGAGGATGATAGCGACTATCTTTATTATTTTATGTAATCCCATTGTCTCTGTGTTGTTAGATTATTTTTTGTTTTTATAGTCTACCAACATATCGATCAATGTGATAGAAGCATCTTCCATACTGTTTACGATGCTATCGATTTTCGCGATAATGTAGTTATAGAAAATCTGAAGGATAATTGCTACAATAAGACCAAATACTGTAGTAAGAAGTGCTACTTTAATACCTCCTGCTACCAACGATGGGTTCATATCACCAGCGGCTTCAATTTTATCGAATGCCTGAATCATCCCGATTACCGTTCCCATGAAACCAAGCATAGGTGCCAAGGCGATGAATAAAGAAACCCAAGAAACGTTCTTCTCTAACTGTCCCATTTGTACACCTCCGTAAGATACTACAGCTTTCTCTGCAGCATCGATACTTTCGCTAGCGCGGTCCAATCCTTGATAATAAATAGAAGCAACAGGTCCTTTTGTATTTCTACATACTTCCTTAGCTGCTTCGATTCCTCCACTGTTCAACGCATCTTCTACATTATTGGCCAATTTTTGAGTGTTTGTAGTAGATAGGTTTAAGTAGATAATTCTTTCAATAGCAATGGCTAAACCAAGAATTAAACACAATAATACAATTCCCATAAATCCAGGACCACCCTCGATAAAACGCTTTTTAAGCTCTTGGTGGAATCCTGCAGACTCCTCTTCACCATCGGCGGAAGCGTCTTCATCTTGTACTATGGTAACTGTAGATGCCGTAACTAATGATTGTATGTTAGTAGGCACGGTTTGAGCAGCTGTTGCGTTTGCGTTGTTGGTTCCCGCAAAAATCATGGCTGCAATTGCTAGAATAGAAAATAATTTTTTCATTGCTATCGACTTAAAGTTTGTTTTTAGTTAAAGGTTTAAAGATATAAAAATAATTAGTTATTGTACAATAATAATAAGATTCTACGGGGTTTCCCACAATATCCTTTCCAAAAATATAATTTAACATAATATCGCCCAAGACATTACCTTCAATTTATAAATGAAGGGTTTTTTGGATGACTAAAAACTCTGAATTAAAAAAATAGATTTCCAAGGAAATGGAGTTTACCTTAATATTAAAATGAGCTCCATCTATTGCTGAATGGATTTTGGGTACCCATTTACAAATGATGCAAAAGGTAAATTATTCACCCATTTTTTCCTTTACCACATCCAGGGACTTTTCGAAAACCTCTTTCTCGAACCAAAAGCGATAGGTTTTATTTTTAAGTAGTTCGGTGTGGTGCTCGGTAACAAAATCGGCAATATCTTCCAAACCGCTTTCATTAAAGGTTACATAATCGGTCTGGGGTTCGTTTACCTGACGCGAGGTATCGGGTTTTAGTTTAAACTTCTTTGTTCGTAAATCGACCAAAACCATAGTCTCCACAGAAATACAAAAGTAGTGGGCAATTTCGATGAGCTTTACAATCTTTGGTTCACTATTGCCTTCGTAAGAATTAATCTTCCCTCGGGACAGTTTGAACAGGGCACCGAATTCGGTTTGACTTTTCCCCGTC
This sequence comes from Flavobacteriaceae bacterium, assembly GCA_019634365.1. Taxonomy (GTDB): domain Bacteria; phylum Bacteroidota; class Bacteroidia; order Flavobacteriales; family Flavobacteriaceae; genus Aureisphaera. The sequence goes on from JAHQVM010000018.1 coordinate 10,130, forward strand.
AGTTCACGCAAATAGAGCAAATTGGACGCTATGTAACTTTTAATGTCGATTATTTGGTCAATTAATTAGGAAATGATTATATTTTTTTCAAACTTTGTTTATATGAAGAAAGCTTAAACAATACTTACACAAATATAACACTAAAATACCGACCCCCGCAATAGCTTACGCCTATGATTACGCATGAGGAAAAAGAGTTGATCAAGCAAGTTATCGGGAAACGGTCCCTTTCTGCCATCCATCAGTATTTCATTCGCCATAACATTGTAAAGGCCAACGGCAAGCCCTATTCCAAAAGCCACATTTCGAACGTACTCAATGGTGGCGTTCCCCACGAAATCATCGAAGAAGGCATTGCCAAAGCTGCATTGCACTACCACAAACAATCCAACTTAAAAGCCAAGGCTAAAAAAGATCTTATGCAAGCATTAAAGCCCAAGGAAGATAAGTAACCCCATAAACGCAATACAAGCGAGACTTGTATTTCTCCCCTTTACAATGAAAACCCGCGGATAAACTGCGGGTTTTCGATTATTTAGATTGCCGTTCTGATTTGAAAACAAAAATCGCTGCGCGATTTATAAAAACTGTGAAGCAGAATGCTCAAGCGGATGTCATGGTATTATGCCTCCGCTTCGCTGCAGCATGATCCAGATGGGGGAGTCTTGCAACAAATCGCTGCGCGATTTACAAAAAACAAAACCCAAAATGCTCAATCTGTTACAATGGGATTACGCCTCCGCTTCGCTGCGGCATGATCCGGAGTGGGAGTCTTGCAACAAATCGCTGCGCGATTTACAAAAAACAAAACCCAAAATGCTCAAGCGGATGTCATGGGATTATGCCTCCGCTTCGCTGCGGCATGATACGGAGGGGGGAGTCTTGCAACAAATCGCTGCGCGATTTACAAAAAACAAAACCCAAAATGCTCAAGCAAGCTTGGACATTTTGGGTTTATTTTTTTGTTGCAGAGAGGAAGGGATTCGAACCCTCGATACGCTTTTGGCGTATACACACTTTCCAGGCGTGCGCCTTCGACCACTCGGCCACCTCTCTAAAAATTCGCCTTTTACGGTTAAAAAGGGTCGCAAAAATAACAAAAAAATTGTGGTTGGAAATAATAAATCGAAGGTTTTCTTATTCCATCTCACCCCGTAAAGAGGTTTCGAAAAACATCTTGAAGTTCTCATACGGGATGCCCTGTCCGAGCAAGTACATCATTTTCGCCAAAGCCGCTTCGGTAGTAATGTCTTTTCCGGATATGACCCCCAGCTTTTTCAAGCCAACACTGGTTTCGTAAAGCCCCATGGCTACACTTCCCCCAGAACATTGTGTCACATTCACTATCGGGATATCCCGCCTGCTTACCTCCTTCAAAAGATCCAAGAACCAATTTTCGCTGGTAACATTTCCACTTCCATAGGTCTCGAGAATAAGGCCTTTCATTTCAGAAAAAGAAAAAATATGCTCGACCGTGTCCTTATCCATGCCCGGAAACATCTTCAACAACACGATATGTGAATCCAATTGCTTGTGAACCTTAAACTTTTTGCGTCGGTTGGGCTGGAGCAACGCAGTATCATTAATCGACAAGTGCACCCCACTCTCTGCCAATGGAGGGTAGTTAAGGGAGGCAAATGCTTCGAAATGTTCTGCCGTAATCTTGGTGGTTCTATTGGCGCGATACAGCTTATACTCGAAATACAATCCTACTTCGGCAATTTTTGGCCTCCCCTTATCCCGTAAGGCCGCAATCTGGATGGAGGTGATTAGGTTTTCCTTGGCATCGGTGCGCAAATCCCCAATGGGTAATTGGGATCCTGTAAAAATAACGGGCTTTGCCAGATTCTGCAGCATAAAGCTCAGGGCCGAAGCCGTATAAGACATGGTATCACTACCGTGCAGTACCACGAATCCATCAAAATCATCATAGGCCTCCTCTATCATGGTGGCCAATTCGGCCCAATAAGAAGGATTCATATTAGAGCTATCGATAGGGTTCGGAAAACTCTGGGTTTCGATCAAACAGTCCAATAGATTCAGCTCAGGAATATGCTTCAACAGATCGTCGAAATTGAAATTCTTCAGGGCGCCTGTCTCGAAATCCTTGATCATACCAATGGTACCACCGGTATAAATCAATAATATGTTGGGAATGTTACTCATTTATACACCAAATACTTCTTTCGAATTTTCTGTGGTAATTCTGGCGATCTCTTCTTCAGAAACACCATATACTTCAGACAGTTTTTTACAGACCAAAGCCAAGTAACTGCTTTCATTTCGTTTCCCTCGATAAGGAACCGGCGAAAGATACGGGGAATCTGTTTCCAAAACAATATGCTTTAATGGGATCTCCTTCAGGAAACGGTCTATCTTCCCATTCTTAAAAGTGACCACACCTCCAATGCCCAACTTCATGTTAAAACCGATAGCGCGATGGGCCCGCTCCAAGGTTCCAGTGAAACAATGGAAAATTCCAAACAACTGATCATCCCTTTCCGTCTCCAATACCTCAAAGATTTCGTCGAAGGCTTCCCTACAGTGAATCACTATGGGCAACCCCCACTTTTTCGCCCACTGTATCTGCCTCTTGAATGCAATTTTCTGTATTTCCAGTGTAGATTTATCCCAGTATAGATCGATCCCAATTTCTCCCACGGCAACGAACTTTCGCTGCTCGAACTGAGCTTCTACATGGGCCAGCTCTTCTTCATAATTATCCTTAACCGAAGTTGGGTGCAATCCCATCATCAAGAAAACCTGTTCGGGATAGGATGCCTCCAATTGGTACATGGCTTCTGTATATTCTGAATCTATTGCCGGAATGAAAAACCGCTTAATCCCTAAATCGAAGGCGCGTCTCATCATGGCATCACGATCTTCATCAAAGGCCTCACTATACAGATGGGTATGTGTGTCTGTTAACATAGCGCAAATCTAGTATTTTGTTATCTATCTTTGTAAAAAAAGCATTGACGAGTCTTAGAAACTTTTTAGAAGCACAGAAATTTAAGAGAATCCCACTTAAAAAGCTAAACACAGGGCATTATAAAATCACAGCAACCGTTAATGGTATTAAGGGAACATTTATTGTGGATACCGGAGCATCTACCAGTTGTATAGGGTTTCGAAGTGCCGGGGGTTTTTTATTGAAAAGCGAAAAGAGTGATATTAAAGCGGCAGGTGCTGGGGCAACCGATATGGAGACGGAAATCACTAGGGAAAACGAATTTACCATTGGTGAAACGATTCTCAAAAAACAAGAATTTATCCTCTTTAATCTTGTCCATGTAAATGAAGCATTGAGCCAAGTAGAAGAACCGCCCGTAGACGGTATTCTCGGTGCCGATTTGCTAAAGAAACTTAGAGCCGTAATCGACTATGGAAGGAATTGCATGTACATTAAATAATCTGTGGCACAAGCCTTTATTTTTTTATATTTATATTGTTCGAAAATTTTTTGTTTTGACCCGCCTCAAGATACTTATTCTAACGGCTTTATTTGTCTCGTCCCCCTTCATTCAGGCACAAGATATAGAAGCATACAAACAGCGAATAGCCAATAGTAGCGATCCGCAGGAAAAGTTGATTGCCATGGATTCTGTCATTAAATGGACCCGAAGGACGGATGTTGACACCTTTGCGCAATACAGTTTGGCCTATATAGAATTGGCCAAAGAAATGGACAGTATTGAAGCGGCTGCGCGCAAATTGATCAATGTAAGCTACACGCTCACCAACATAAAAAATGAACCCCATAAAATCTTAACCCTTATAGATGGCATTCTTGCCAGAAAATACAAAATCAAGGACTCCTATATTTTAGGAAGCCTTCATCTTAAAAGAGGGGCTGCCAACTACCGATTGGACTTAGAGCAATCCATTGTAGATTATCAAAATGCGATTGAAAATTATAGCGAAAAGGATTCTATTTATATTGCCGATGCCCACCTTTTTAGTGGACAAGCTTATTCCAATCTAGGAAAATTCGTACCTGCTGGGGAAAGCTACAAAAAGGCCTATGAGTACTTCGAATCCCTGAAAGACTATGAGTATATGTACTATGCCCGCCAAGGGGTAACGGCCATGTTCAGTATGAATGGTTTTTATCAAAAAGCCAAAGAAGAACGCGAAAAGAACATTGAAAAGATCGTTGAATTGAACTTGGAGCACCACTTGGTGACCACGTATTACAACCAGGCACTCGATTACGAAAAACAGGGTAACCAGAAACTGTATCTGGAAAATCTACTGAAGGCAGAGGAGGCTATTTACGCAGTTCCCGAAGGAAAGGTAAACAATACCAATAAAATCTATGTTTATTCGAATTTGGTAGAGTACTATGCCGATCGGGGTGCTACCGAGAAAGCCAAGGAATATCTTGATATTTTGGAGAAAATTACGGATCCTGAAACCGGGGATTTGGTAAACATAAGTATGCACAATTTCGCCAAGGCTAATTACCATTACGCATTGGGAGATTACGATGTGGCCTTGAATTTTGCCAAGAAAAAATTGGAAGCTGCCGAAAAGCTTAAATTCGAGGAGGATATATTAAGTTCGCACAAACTGCTAGCGAAAATCTATGCGGCCAAAAACGACTACAAAAATGCTTTCAACAGTAAGAAAACCTACAACAATATAAAGGATTCCATTTTCAATAAGACCACATCCAATACGCTGGCTTACTATCAGACGCTCTATGAGACAGAAAAAAAGGAAAACGAACTGATAGAGAAAAATACGAGCATACAGTTATTAGAAAGGGACAATCAGTCTGCGAAAAGGAGATTGCTCTACATTAGTATACTTCTTGTTTCTATTTTCGGAATGATCATTTTGTATCGCAACCGGATGCGCATCAACAACAAAAAATTGTTGCAAGAAAAGTTTAGTCAGGAACTTTTGGTCTCACAAGAAGAAGAGCGGAAGCGAATCTCCAAAGATCTTCATGATGGTTTGGGGCAGCGTTTGCTTCTTATAAAGAACAACGTTATTAAAAATGAAGATCCCGACACCAAAGCATTGGTAGAAACAGCCATTGAAGAGGTTAGGGCCATCTCTAGAAACCTGCACCCGTTCCAATTACAGGAATTGGGAATTACCAAGGCCATAGAAACCACGATCGACCAGATCGACGAAAACACGACCTTGTTCATCTCTTCAGAGATTGACAACATAGACAACCTTTTCAACAAAAAACAGGAAGTGAACCTTTACAGGATTGTTCAAGAATCTCTGAGCAATATCTTAAAGCATGCCAAGGCGGAAGCGGGAAAAGTAGTGATTACGAGAGAGTCACAAGTGGTGAAACTGGTGATACGGGACAATGGTATAGGATTCGATTTTTCCGAAAAGCTTCAGAACCGAAGATCCCTTGGCTTAAAAACATTATTGGAGCGAACCAAATTCCTAAAGGGTAATATGCGGATTAACTCTAAGAAAAACCACGGTACGATTCTAGAATTTCAATTTCCGATTGCATGAAAAACAAGTCGATCATCATAGCAGACGACCACCCCCTTCTATTAAAGGGGCTCAGTGACTTTTTGCTTGAAAAAGGATACAATGTGGTGGGCAGTGGAGCGAATGGACGCGAAGCGTTCAACCTCATCAATCGATTGAATCCAGATATCGCTATATTGGATATTCAGATGCCATTTATGTCGGGCATTGAAATTGCCAAGAAGTGCCACAGCAATAGGATCAATACGAAAATTGTATTAATTACCTTCCACAAGGAAAAAGAGCTTTACAAGGAGGCCAAGGATTTAAAGATTTTCGGTTACATACTGAAAGAGTTTGCACTGGAGGAAATAGAGAATTGTATTCAGACAGTATCGGAGGGAGATGCCTATTTCAGTCCAAAAATCAAGGAACTCTTGGCCGAGGATGCAGAGGAAGATGAAGAATTGCAATTACTCACTCCTTCCGAAAAGAAGATCCTAAAGCTCATTGCCAAGGATAAAACGAACAAGGAAATAGCCAATCTACTTTTCATTTCCTATCGCACGGTAGAAAAACACCGAAGTAACATCATTACCAAACTAAAGTTGGAACCCAAAACGAATAGTCTACTAATTTGGGCCAAAGAACACCAAGAAAAGCTTCAATAAAATTTACGTGTTTGTACGTATTTACTTTCACGATTTAATTACCCATTTTTACATCATGAAAAAGGGCACTCTCATGCAGGGGAAGGAGACGAAGAAAAGTAGTGACAACAAATGGGTTTATTATTCCATTATTTTGATTGCCTTTAGCATGATTGTTTTGAACGTGTATAATTACATCATTTCATATTCGTAAAATTATTTTTACCAACTTCTAACCAAGTTAAATAAAAAACCAGCCGATTTTGGCTGGTTTTTTACTTTATATAATCCTTGAGTATTACAACTCCAAGGCTTTCTTAATGTCATTATTCATAAGAAGTTCTATCGGATTTTCCAGTGCTTCCTTTACCGCTACCAAGAAACCAACCGACTCGCGTCCATCGATGATTCTGTGATCATAACTCAATGCCACAAACATGATAGGAGCGATTACAATTTCCCCGTCGCGTACAATAGGACGCTCCACGATGTTATGCATCCCAAGAATTCCAGATTGCGGTGGATTGATAATTGGCGTAGACAGCATACTTCCAAATACCCCGCCATTGGAAATGGTAAAAGTACCTCCTGTCATTTCATCCACAGTAATTTGCCCATCCCTTGCACGTATGGCCAATCGCTTTACTTCAGATTCAACTCCTCTAAACGTTAGATTTTCGGCATTCCTGATTACGGGAACCATCAATCCTTTAGGGCCTGAAACTGCAATGGAAATATCTTTAAAATCGTAGGTGATTTTGTAATCCCCATCGATCATGGAATTAACATCTGGATACAATTCAAGGGCTCGAACCACTGCTAACGTAAAGAAGGACATAAAACCTAAGCTTACGCCGTGTTTCTCCTTAAACGTTTCCTTGTATTCTTTTCTCAAGGCAAAAATGGGACTCATGTCTACCTCATTAAAGGTGGTAAGCATAGCCGTTTCATTCTTGGCAGATACCAAACGCTCAGCCACCTTTCTGCGGAGCATAGAAAGTTTCTTACGCTCACTTCCCCTACCACCAGAACCTGGCGTTCCCATAGATGGAGTTGCATTGGCAGCATCATTTTTGGTAATTCTACCGTCCCTACCTGTACCTGTTACAGCGGCAGCATCTATTCCCTTTTCATCCAATATTTTTTTAGCGGCAGGAGAAGGGGTTCCCGTTGCATAGGATTTTTTTTCGGGTGCCTTAGCAGCTTCCTTTTTGGGAGCCTCTTCTTTTTTAGCTTCAGCAGGTTTTGCATCACCGGAACCTTCTGGCTTAGCGGCATCGGTATCGATTAAACAAACCACCTGCCCAACTGCCACGGCATCTCCTTCTTCTGCTTTAAGGGTGATTACACCACTTGCTTCGGCAGGTAGCTCTAAGGTAGCCTTATCACTATCTACTTCGGCAATGGCCTGATCTTTTTCCACATAATCACCATCTTCCACCAACCATTGTGCTATTTCTACTTCTGTAATGGATTCTCCCGGTGAGGGAACTTTCATTTCTAACATGGTCTCTTTTTTTTCCTAGTTAGGGTTTATTTTTTTGGTGTTTCAAAAACACGATCAATTACTTCTTTATGTCTTGCTTTGGAGCGAGTGCTACTTCCTGCGGCCGGAGCACTATATACATTACGCGAGGCTACACGAAGCTTAACCTGATCAAAATTCATTAGCATGTATCCCCAAGCCCCCATGTTTTTGGGTTCTTCTTGGGCCCAAACATAATCAGTTACTTTCGGGTATGAAGCAATAATTGCCTCCAACTTCTTTTGTGGCAGCGGGAATAGCTGTTCAATTCGCACTAAAGCAACATCATCACGCTTTTCGGTTTCCCTTCTATCCAACAGGTCATAGTAAAACTTCCCGGTACAAAATACCAAGGAAGTTGCTTTTTTCTTATCCACTTCAGTATCGTCAATCACCTCCTGAAAACTTCCGTTGGCCAACTCTTCTTTGGTCGAAACCACTTTAGGATGACGCAACAAACTCTTAGGGGTAAAAACAACTAAGGGTTTTCTGAAATCCCACTTCATCTGTCTACGAAGCAAGTGAAAGAAATTAGCCGGCGTGGTTACATCTGCCATGATCATATTGTCCCTAGAGCAAAGCTGAAGGTATCGTTCCATCCTTGCACTGGAGTGCTCCGATCCTTGTCCTTCATAGCCATGGGGTAGTAACATAACCAATCCGTTTTGGGTTTTCCATTTTGCTTCGGCTGCCGAAATATATTGATCCAACATGATCTGGGCTCCATTGGAGAAATCCCCAAACTGTGCTTCCCAAATCGTGAGTGTTTCCGGTGCTGCCATAGCATAACCGTAGTCGAATCCAACCACTCCGTATTCACTCAAAAGTGAATTATAGATGTACATATGCCCGTCTACACCCAAGTTGTTGTGTAGATTGATCTCCTCGGCATCTTCTTCGGTCTTAATAATGGCATGGCGATGTGAGAACGTACCTCTTTCCACATCTTGACCCGTCATTCGTACGTTATAGCCTTCCTCCATTAAGGAAGCATAGGCCAACAGTTCGCCCAAGGCCCAATCCAATTCATTGGTTTCGTGGTAACGCTTATGCCGGTCGGCAATAATGCGTTCTATTTTACGGATGAATTTTTTATCCGAAGGAAGTTGTGTAATCCCTCCTGCCAATACATCCATTTTCTTAAGATCGTAAGACGTATCTACTTCCGCAAGAATATCTTCTTTATCACCCAACTTATAAGCATCCCAATCGTCTGCCAATATTTCGGTAATAACGGTTTTATCTTTTTTACGTGAAGCCTCCAGATCTTCTTCCAGTTCTGACTTGTAATTGGCTTCCAATTGTTTTACATAGCCTTCATCGATCACGCCTTCAGCCATCAAACGCTCTGCGTAAATGTCCCTAGGGTTTTTATGCTTAGCAATGGCCTTGTACAATTTGGGTTGTGTGAACCGGGGTTCATCCCCTTCGTTGTGACCATATTTTCTGTAACCGAGCACATCGATAAAGACATCGCGTCCAAATTCCATTCTAAATTCCAACGCAAAGGTGAACGCATGGCACACGGCTTCTACGTCATCTGCATTCACATGAAGTACCGGAGAGAGCGTTACTTTTCCTATGTCTGTACAATAGGTAGAAGAACGAGCATCCAGATAATTGGTGGTAAACCCAACTTGGTTATTGGCAACCACATGAATGGTACCTCCTGTTCGGTATCCTTCCAATTGTGCCATCTGTATTACTTCATATACGACCCCTTGACCTGCAATGGCGGCATCACCATGAATAAGAATAGGAAGGATTTTCTTTTCGTCCCCTCCCCATTTATTGTCTAGTTTCGCTCTGGAAATTCCTTCAACAACAGCATTTACAGTTTCCAAATGCGATGGGTTGGGCGCTAGGTCCATGCGGACTTTTTTTCCCGTATCGGTTTCACGGAAACTAGTCCATCCCATATGGTATTTTACATCCCCATCGAATAGCTCTTCCTCGTCATATTCCTTGCTGTCGAATTCACTAAAAATAGCTTCCGGGGACTTCCCGAAAATATTAGCCAAAACGTTAAGGCGACCACGGTGGGCCATCCCCACAACAAACTGTTCAATTCCTTTTTCGGCTCCAGATTGGATCAATGTATCCAAGCCTGGAATAATGGCATCTACACCTTCGACAGAGAATCTCTTTTGTCCCACATATTTCGAATGAAGGAAGGTCTCGAAGGAAAGTGCCTCGTTCAATTTTTTGAGTAGGTGCTTCTTTTCATCTGCCGAATAGCTCGGATGGTTATCATTGCTGTTCAACCAATCTTGGATCCATTTTCTTTCTTCGGGTTTCCGGATGTACATATACTCCACCCCAATGGCGTCGCAATAAATGGCCTCTACATGACTTACGATTTCACGGAGACTCTTTTTGCCCAGTCCCAAAACGGAACCTGCTTCAAATTGAGAGTCGAGATCGCTTTCGGTAAGCCCAAAATTTTCCAAAGCCAACGTAGGCTCATATTTCCTACGGGCCCTTACTGGATTTGTTTTTGTAAAAAGATGTCCTCGCGTTCGATACGCATCGATTAGCTTAATTACCTGAAACTCCTTGAGCACATTTTCTGGAACCACTCCACCCTCAATACCGAGGGCTTCCAATGATCCGTTTTCAATACCGAAGTCAAATCCCTGAAAGAATGAACGCCAACTGGGTTCGATACTATCGGGAAACTGAAGGTACTTATCGTAGAGATCTGCTAAATATTCTGGATGAACCGCATTTAGAAAAGAAAATCTATCCATAGTAGGAATAAAAAGACGCGCTTTTAATAAAACGCTACAAAAATACAACAAATCCCGAAATGAACTTCCGTTATTCGTATATTTATAAGGTATTCTTTTTTAAGCGCTATTTTCATGAAAAGGCCTTCATCCTTCCTACTCTTTTTCTGTACTCTACTCCTTTCCTTATTCAGTTTTTCGGCCTTGGCCCAAGAACCGGATGCTCCATCTCCTTTTTGGTCCAAGGTTCGATTTGGAGGTGGTATTGGGGCAAGTTTCAGCAATGGTTTTTTTAGTGGGACCTTGGCTCCAAGTGCCATTTACGAAGTGAATCAGCAGTTTGCCTTGGGCATTGGCCTTAATGGAACGTACAATAGTTTGGAAAATGAATACCGATCGACGATTCTTGGGGGCAGTGTGATTACGCTCTTTAATGTTATCCCAGAACTTCAATTATCTGCAGAATTTGAAGAACTCAATGTAAATCGCAACTTTGACGATCGACTGGGTCTCGAAGATGATAATTATTGGTACCCAGCACTTTTCGTGGGAGCAGGTTTTAGGAGCAACAATTTTACCTTTGGGATTCGATACGACGTGCTTTATGACGACGAACGCAGTATTTATGCCGACCCATGGGCGCCTTTTGTGCGGGTCTACTTCTAGACCGATCGCTTCATAAGCCAAGCTCCAAATGCCCTAAGCTGTTCTTTTTTATCTTCGGAAAGGGAAATGGTGTCTAACACATCGTTAGCTTTCTTGGTATAGCGTTCAATTTCTTCTTCCGTTGCCAGAGCGGCTCCGGATGTCACATAAATGTTTTTAACGGTATCTATTTTATCGGTAGGATCTTCGGGGGTAATACTGAACAAATTTCGCAAGACCATACTATTGGAGCTCTGTTCCAAGGCTTTTAAGTAAAGAAAGGTTTTCTTATTGGCGATGATATCTCCCCCAACTTGTTTTCCGAAGTTCTTAGGATCTCCGAAGGCATCCAGATAATCATCTTGAAGCTGAAATGCTATGCCAAGGTTTCTTCCGAATTCATAAATCCCTTCCTGGCATACTTCAGAAGCATCCGCCACAATAGCACCCATCTTCATGGAAGCACCTACCAAAACCGCTGTTTTATAATCGATCATCTTGATATATTCGGGGATGGTAACATCGTCCCGTTCCTCAAAATCCACATCGTATTGCTGTCCTTCGCACACCTCGATGGCCGTCTTACTAAATAACTTGGCCAACTTTTGAAACATATGGGGTTCATACCCTTCAAAAAGGCGGTACGCAAGTATTAACATGGCATCCCCACTCAGAATCCCCGTGTTGATATCCCATTTTTCATGAACCGTCTCTTTCCCGCGACGCAATGGAGCATTGTCCATGATGTCGTCATGTATCAGAGAAAAATTATGAAAAAGTTCTACCGCCAAAGCCGCATGCATCGCCTTAGCACTGTGTGCGCCAAAGAAATCGGCTGTCATCAAGGTCAAAGTTGGGCGCAATCGCTTTCCCCCTAAATTCAGAATGTACTTAATAGGGTCATACAATTGAGCAGGTTCTTCCTGATTGACAACACTTTGCAGGTGTTCGGCCAGTGCTACCTGATACGTTTTCAGTATTTCCATGGACAAAATTTCCCGCTAAAATACGGCATGGAAAAGAAACCATCGCCAAAGAAATGATAAAATGGACAAAAGGTAACTCAGTGAAAACTAATTGTTAAATAATTGTAAAAACCATGGAAACTTTTTTTGTTTCTAAAGTTTCCAAACTACTTTTGTGGCGTTTTTATGAAGAATCAGATTGTACAAACAGCAACGGATCTATTTTTAAATCAAGGATTTAAAAGCATTACGATGGACGATATTGCCCAGCAATTGGCTATATCGAAAAAAACGATTTACAGTCATTTTGCCAATAAGGAGGCCATCGTTGCTGTGGTAGTAGACAACATTTTTGAAGAAGTATGCCACGGCATTGATTGCATTTGCGACTTGGAGTTAAATCCTATAGAAGAAATCTATGAAATCAAGAAGCTGGTCATGCATCATATGCGAAATGAAAAGACCTCTCCTTGGTACCAACTTCGTAAATACTATCCTAGAATTCATGATTCGGTAAAGAAGCGGCAGTTCAATTACATGCAAGAATGTGTGGTAGACAACCTGAACCGTGGATTGCAGGAAGGCCTTTTCAGGGAAAATATCGATGTTCAATTCGTATCCCGGATTTATTTCGTAGGGGTAACAGGCATCAAGGATGACGACATGTTCTCTGCTCCGTTGTTCGACCCATCGGAACTTTACGGGATGTTTCTCGAATACCATTTGCGTGGTATCGTAACCCCTAAAGGACGAAAAATACTCAACAAAATTATACACTCAAACCAACAGTAATGATCAAGAAGTTCTGCCTAACACTTATGGTCCTATCAGGATTGCAGTTACAAGCCCAAAACGAGTATCGTTTTAATTTGGAAGAAGCCATCTCATTTGCTTTGGATAGTAACTACACGGCTATCAATGCCCGAAGGGATATTGCCAAGGCCATTAAACAGAAATGGGAAACCACCGCAACTGGATTACCACAAATCGATGCTGAAATCACATATCAAAACCAATTAAAACAGCCCGTGACGCTAATCCCAGCAGAAATTACGGGTGGTGACCCCGGAACCTTCGTACCTGTTGTTTTTGGTACGCAGCACAATGCAAGTGCCACGGCAACCCTTAACCAGCTCATCTTCGACGGAAGTTATTTAGTTGGGTTACAAGCAGCTCGTGCTTTCTTGGACTTTTCTGAAAACGCCAATGAAAAAACAAGACTCGAAGTACGTAAGGGAGTGATTAATGCCTATGGCAGTGTGTTGCTTTCGGAAGAATTACTTGCCATTTTTAATAAAAATAAAGAAGCTGTTGAAAAGAACCTTTTCGAAACCCGCAAGATCTATGAGAATGGTTTGGCCGAAGAGGAGGATGTTGAGCAGCTCGAGATTACTTTATTGGATTTGGAGATTAACATTCAGAATACGGAGCGTACCCTTGCCATTGCCAAGCAAATGTTCAATGTCGCTTTGGGATTGGATATTGGTGTGCCTACGGTACTCACGCAGGATCTGGATCAATTGGCTCAGGAAAATATCCAACTCAGCTTTATGGATCAGTCGCTTAACGTTGAGGACAATGTAGATTATAAAATTGCCTTCAATCTTACAGAGCAGCGTTCCCTGGAGATGAAGTTGGAAAAAAGTAGAGCACTACCCAGATTAAATGCCTTTGTTAATTATGGCACTTCGGCCTTTAGCAATGAATTCGATCTGTTGAATAGTGGTCAGCCGTGGTTTCAATCCTCTGTCCTGGGTGTAAATATGAGCATCCCAATTTTGAGTAGTGGAATGCGAAGTGCTAAAACACAGCGAGCAAAAATTGCTTTGGATCAGGCCGAAACCGAATTGGAACAGACCATTCAGAATATTAGACTGGAACATGATTCTGCCAAGAACAACTATCAGTTCAGTATCGATAAGTACAACAATGCCAAGAAAAATCTCAACCTGGCCGAACGTATTGAAAACAAAAATCAAATAAAATTTACGGAAGGAATCGCATCTAGTTTTGAATTGCGACAAGCCCAAACTCAATTATACACTGCACAGCAGCAATATTTTCAATCTATGCTAGACCTCATTAACACCAAGGCCGAGCTGGAAACCGTATTAAACACACCACAATTAAGAAACTAATCCGAACGATAAAAGTCACTAACATGAAAAAAACCGTCCTTTTACTAATCGCCGCAATTACCTTGGCCTCTTGTGGAGGAAATAAAGGTGAAAAATCCGTAGACGATCTTATTGCCGAAGGAAACTTGGAAGCCATTCAGCAAAAGAGAACCGAGGTGAAGGCACAACAAACCGAAATTCAGGATCAATTAAATCGATTGGATGCCGAAATCAAGAAACTTGACAAAAGCGATAATTCCGCTTTGGTGACCACCCATGTAATTTCAGATACTTTGTTCAAACACTATATCGAAATTCAGGGAAATGTAGAAACCAAGCAAAACGTCATCGTTTATCCGGAGTATCAAGGGACCCTTACCCGTGTCTTCGTGAAGGAAGGTGACCGTGTTCGCAAGGGACAGACCTTGGCACGCATTGACGATGGCGGATTGAGTAGCCAGGTAGCCCAATTGGATGCCCAGGCACAATTGGCCAAAACCACTTATGAGCGTCAAAAGCGTCTTTGGGAGCAAAAAATTGGAAGTGAGATCCAATACCTGCAGGCCAAAACCAGTTATGAGTCTTCCCAAAACGCGGTGGATCAATTAAGGAGCCAATTGGCCAAAACGGCTGTTAAAGCACCATTTTCGGGAGTAATCGACGATGTCATTACCGATCAAGGAACTGTTGTGGCTCCGGGACAGGGTATTTTCAGGATTGTAAATCTCGGGGATATGTATGTAAAAGCTAGCGTTCCAGAGCGCTATCTTTCTACGGTTTCCAAGGGCAAGGACGTGTCGATAGAAATTCCGATGATTGGTGAAACCATTGATTCTAAAGTACGCCAGACTGGAAATTACATTAACCCAAACAACCGTTCCTTCACTATAGAGGTTGATGTTCCCAATAAAAATGGTACCGTAAAACCGAATCTTACGGCGCGGGTTCGCATTAATGATTACACCAATGAAAAGGCACTTCTGGTGCCCCTCAATGTAATTTCTGAAAATGCAGACGGCGAGCAGTATGTTTATACAGCAGCTCAGGATACAACGAATACATCAAAAAATGCCATTGCCAAACGACGCTATATCACTACAGGGAAAACCCAAGGTGACAAAATTGAGGTATTGAAAGGACTTGCTGCTGGCGATGCCATTATAGTAGAAGGTGCCCGCAGTGTTAAAGACGGTCAGGAAGTGAAAATATTAAAGCTGTAACCTATGAATGCTAAAAAGAAAAAGCAAGTAGATAAAGAATTTCGGCTTTCAAGCTGGGCCATCGACAACCCAACGGTAATATGGGTTATGGTTTCGATCTTTTTCGTATTGGGTCTTACGGCCTATTTTACGATGCCTCGAGAAAATTTCCCTGAAATTAACGAGACTAAAATTTATATTTCTGTTCCTTATCCCGGAAACACCGCAGAGGATGTTGAACGGCTTATCATTGATCCGCTTGAGGACAAATTAAGAAATATCTCCAATGTGGTTGAAATCCTATCTACCTCTCAGGAAGACTATGGGATCATTACCGTAGAATTCAATGATGATATAACGGTTGAACAAGCCAAGCAAAAAGTAAAAGACGAAGTTGATAGCGAAACAGCTAATGAGGACTGGCCTACTTTCAATGGAGCCAAGGTAGAACCCAATGTTTTCGATTTGAGCCTCTCTGAGGAAATGCCCATCCTAAATATTAACATTTCTGGTGATTACCCGGTTGAAAAATTGAAGGAATTTGCCGAATATTTACAAGACGAAATAGAGGACCTCAGCGAAATTAAAGCCGCAGATATCCGTGGCGCTCAAGAGAAAGAGGTGGAGGTTGCCGTAGACATCTATAAAATGATGGCTGCTAAAGTAAGTTTTGATGATGTGATTAACTCCATCCGAAATGAGAATATGACCATGTCTGCAGGAAATTTAATTACCAGTGGACAAAGAAGGACCATACGTATATTGGGCGAAGTTGACGAACCTGACGAACTCAATAATTTTGTAGTTAAAAGCGAGAAAGGAGACGCTGTATATCTTAAGGATATTGCCCAAGTGCGATTTGAAGAGGAAGACAAAACTACCTATGCCCGTGAAAAAGGTGAAAGTGTAGTAATGTTGGATGTAAAGAAACGATCGGGTGAAAATATGATCGAAGCGGTTGAGAAAATCGACAAGATAATAGCAGAAGCTCCCAATGTATTACCTAGAGATCTAACGATTACCAAAGCCAATGACCAGTCTGCCAAAACCAACAACCAAGTAAGTGACTTAGTTAATAATATCATTTTTGGAATTATTCTGGTGGTCGGGGTATTAATGTTCTTCCTAGGTTTCCGAAATGCCTTGTTCGTTGGTTTTGCGATTCCTATGTCCATGTTTATGAGTTTTATGATCCTAAGTGCTTTAGGATACACCATGAACACCATGATCCTTTTTGCCTTGATTATGGGACTGGGAATGCTGGTAGATAATGGTATTGTAGTAGTAGAAAATGTATATCGCCTTATGGATGAAGAAGGTATGTCCCGCATACAGGCAGCCAAGAAAGGAATCGGGGAAATTGCATTCCCAATTATCATTTCTACGCTAACCACTGTGGCAGCCTTCGTTCCCCTTGGAATGTGGCCTGGTGTAATGGGAGAATTCATGATTTACTTCCCCATCACACTTTCGGTAGTTTTAGGGTCCTCTCTTTTTGTCGCTATATTTATCAACTCCATGCTCGTATCCCGATTTATGGATGTAAGTGAAAAAGTGCTCACCCGTAAGCAATTGATTCGTTTATCTATTATCATGGTTCCTATAGGTGTTTTCATGATGATTATTGGTGGTGCAGTGAAAGGATTGGGAACCTTGGTCATTTTTGTGGCGCTTATGTTTTGGATATACCGATATGGACTTAAAAGAGCCGCCACGTTCTTTCAGAAACGAATACTTTCCAGAATTGAGCGTTCTTATCAACGTTTTCTAACCTGGGCGTTAGGAGGACCAAGACCTGTATTATTTGTGATTGGAATTTTCACGCTTTTAATTTTAACCTTTATGGGGTTTGGTGCCTCAGTTCAGGCAAAACGAACAGGAATCGAGTTTTTTCCAGACAACACGCCCAACCAAATTATTGTTTACATCGAATACCCTGAGGGTACGGATATTGATAAAACCAATGCCATTACGAAGGAGATAGAACAACGTGTATATCAAGAGGTAAACAATGGTGAGTATATGGAAGGGCAAGAGTATAACTTCTTGGTAGAATCTGCCGTGTCTCAGGTGGGAGAAGGTGCAGGAAATCCTCAAACCGACGGTGGAAGTAGCGCCGAAATGCCGCACCGAGCGAAAATCACTGCGACCATGCGGGAATACAAGTTCCGTAAGGGAAAAGATAGCGAGATCTTGAGAAAACGTGTTCAGGAAGCCTTAAAAGGGATTTACCCTGGGGTTGCAATCTCTGTGGAAAAAGATGCTGTAGGACCTCCAGCAGGATATCCTATCAACATTGAATTGGAAGGAAACGACTACGAAGAGTTGATAGCAACTGCTGAAAAAATGCGAAATTTCATTAATTCCAAAAATGTTGAAGGTATTGATGAATTAAAAATTGATGTAAACAAAGGAAAGCCTTCCATGCAGGTGGCCATCGATCGTGAGAAATCGGGTGAACTAGGGGTTCCTGCCGGAATGGTAGGAAACCAATTGCGCCGATCTTTGTTTGGTGAAAAAGCAGGTGTCTACAAAAAAGATGGTGAGGATTATGATATATATGTGCGTTTTGATGAAAATGAACGCTATAATGCGTCGGCACTATTTAACCAGAAGATTACTTTCCGAGACCAGGCCAGTGGACAGATAAAAGAAGTTCCCGTTTCGGCTGTCGCCAGTCAGAAAAACACCTCTTCTTTTAGTGCGATTAAACATAGGGACACGAAGCGCGTGGTAACGGTTTATTCTGCCTTGGCACCAGGATATACGGACGCAGCGGCTGTTGTTGACCAAATTCAAAATGAAATGCTGAGCTTTGCCGATCAACCGGCTGGGGTTGACATTGACTTTACAGGACAGATTGAAGAGCAAAACAAACAAATGGCTTTTCTAATGAGCGCCTTCTTTGCTGGTCTTGGATTGATTTTCTTGATTTTGATCTTCCAATTCAGTTCAATTTCTAAACCCACCATTATTATGATTGCCATTTTCTTGAGTTTCATAGGTGTATTTGGTGGAATTCTGGCTACAGGAGCATCCTTCGTTATCATGATGACGATGATGGGAATTATATCCCTGGCAGGAATTGTGGTAAATAATGGCGTGGTATTGTTGGATTATACCCAACTGCTCATCGACCGTAAGATTGTAGAATTGGATTTACCAGATAATGCTTTGCTTACCAAAGAACAGGTACGGGAAATCATTATTAAGGGAGGAAGGGCCCGTTTGCGTCCGGTAATCCTTACAGCAATAACTACCGTACTAGGACTGATCCCGTTGGCGATAGGCGTAAACATTGATTTCTTCAGTTTATTCTCGGAGTTCGATGCCAAGTTTTACCTTGGGGGAGACAATGTGATCTTCTGGGGACCTTTGGCATGGGCCGTGATCTATGGTTTGATCATCGCTACCTTCCTAACGCTGATCATTGTTCCTACCCTATTCTTCATTATCTATAGAATTAAAATTTGGGTCCGTAGTTTACGATCCAAACCAAATGAAAAAGAAATAGATTATAAGGCAGCTGCCTAAGAAAAAAGCCCTTCCGAACTGGAAGGGCTTTTTTTATCCTCAAGAATAACCATCTCGGTTACTTTCTACGCGCACAACAGAAGATGATTTAAATCTAACCATTAGGCGTTCCTTAATACCCATTACCTTCAACAATAAAT
The DNA here is from genome assembly GCA_019634365.1 of Flavobacteriaceae bacterium. Lineage (GTDB taxonomy): Bacteria > Bacteroidota > Bacteroidia > Flavobacteriales > Flavobacteriaceae > Aureisphaera. The sequence goes on from JAHQVM010000018.1 coordinate 29,082, forward strand.
TGATAATACATCCATTCTTCTACATAAGGCTCTCTCGGTTTCATACCCCATGGAACAGTAGGACCATATATATGTTCTGGTCTACTTGGGTATAACCATGATTCATTGCCCATAAAATCCTCTCCTTGTAGTGATTATTGTAAAGAAGTAAGATTGGTTATAATGGTAGAGGCTTAACTCCATAGAAATAGGTCATGACGGAGTTACCTCAAATAAAAAGCCCTTCCTGGAAGGGCTTTTGTTATCTAAAAGAAATCTCTTAGTTGCTTTCTGCCAATGGTACAGGAAGTTGATTGAAAACCTGATCGCCAGGACGGTCAATGGGTAATGAACTAGAACGTCCGTAACGACGTAGATCATACATTCTATGGTTTTCACACCATAGCGAGTAACGTCTCTGGTTTAGCATTTCGTTAGTAAGTCCAGCCGCAGAAGTGTCTCCACCATAGTTGTCAAGACCAGCAGCATTACGAATAACATTCAATGCATTTTCGGCATTTCCTAAGTTACCCGCCAAAATACTTGCTTCTGCATAGATCAAGATCAATTCCTCATTTCTGATGAAATCAATAAAATCGGTACTGGAAGCATACAAACGAGTTTCGTGTGTCCCTGTTAAATCATCTTGAGAGGCTGTTGGATCTGGTCTCGGAGCAGCTTTAG
>JAHQVM010000019.1 GCA_019634365.1 Flavobacteriaceae bacterium
CCCATAAATGTGAGGGTTACACCATCATTGCCAGCATATTTGTCGCCAAAGGCAAGTCCAGCCCCTAATGGTATCTGTCCTCCTACAATCCCATGACCTCCGTAGAAACCATGTTCTTTCGAAAATATATGCATGGAACCTCCAAGACCTTGGGAAGTACCAGTGGCTTTCCCATAAAGCTCTGCCATGACTTTTTTAGGATCCACTCCCATGCCAATGGGTTGCACGTGATTTCGGTAGGCAGTGATCATCTTATCCTTGCCCAATTCCATCGCGTGTAAAGCACCTGCTAATACTGCTTCTTGACCATTGTAAAGGTGAAGAAACCCACGTACTTTTTGTTTGATATATACTTGTGCTAGTTTGTCCTCGAACTTGCGCCAGAAAAGCATATCCTCATACCACTGAAGATAAGTTTGTTTGGTTATTTTTTTCATTGAGTTAACGCTAATTAGTCTCCTGGAAAAATTTTTCAGAATAACAAAAATACTACATTATTAGGGACTACAAAACCTCATTTTCTGAAAAAAACGGGCGAAAACGTTGTCGATAATAAAATAAATGCCAGAAGACTATAAATAGGAGTGATCGAAAATAAGCGGGAGCAAATCTTTTACCGATCGCGAACGAACCACTTTACCTGTGGCCCCCATGAAGTAGATGGGTATGGGTACAGATTGCTTTACCTCATATTCCGCCAGGGATTGCCTGCAAGCACCACAGGGAGGAATTGGCACAGTGGTTTCTTGTTTTAAAGATCCAGCCGTAATTGCCATGGCTTCGAATTTCACATTGGGAAAGGTAGCACCTGCATGAAAAGCAGCAACGCGCTCGGCACAAAGACCAGAGGGAAATGCAGCATTCTCTTGATTGTTTCCCAAAACAATATCACCAGAGGCCAAAAGCAAGGCAGCGCCTACCTGAAAATGTGAATAAGGCGCATAAGCCATTTTACGTGCTTCATGCGCCTTATTCATTAAGTTTTGAATATCTTCTGAAAGATCCGAAACAGATTCGAAAACGTCTAATTCTGTTTCAATTTTCAGCTTTTTCATTTCTAGTATTCTGTGTACTCGTCACCGAAGTTAAAGGTAAGACCAAAACGAAGAGTTCCCTCTAATGGACTTCTTACCCTAGACGTAGAGAATAAGTATGAAATATCAATATTGATGGCTGTGTAACGGAAACCAGCCCCCAAGGATAAGAACTTTCTAGATCCTTTGTCTTCACTTTCGTTAAAGTATCCCGTTCTGAAAGCAAATACATCTTGGTACCAGTATTCGGCCCCCAAAGCCCATGTAAATTCTTTCAACTCTTCTCCAAATCCATCAGGAGCATCACCAAAGGAAGAGAACATTCCACCCACGAAACTTTCGTTGTAAAAATCATCATCTCTTGTAATAGCACCATCTCCATTGGAGTCGCTAGGTGTTGGCACCAAAAGCTTATTCACTTCGGCATTCACACCAATTTTATTGTATTCATCCAATATGAAATCGAATCCACCTCCTAGTCCAAGGTTGATAGGAAGACTGTTCTCCTGTCCAGTCTCGTCGTACTTTAGCTTAGGACCCACATTTGAGATGTTGAAACCAGCTCTCCAACGACCGTCGAAGTCATTATAAGCAATTTCCTCACTTTGGTAGTATCCAGCAACATCTACTGCGAACGAACTGGCCGCAGAGGCATCTTCGTTAGCGGTTTGTAATTTCAGATCGGACCGGATATAGCGTCCCGCGATTGCCATAGCAAAACGGTCGCTCAAACGCAAGGCATAGGAAACGTCGAAGGTTAATTCGTTTGGCTTAACCACAAGCGGTTCCTGATCAAACGTTTCACGTAATTCGATTTCTCCATTACTGAAATACCTGAAGCTTGCAGCTACAGCACTACGCTCATCCAAGCGGTTATAGTAAGAAAGGTTTCCTAGGAAAATATCATTTACAAGGTTACTTAGGTAAGGTGTATAGGTAACACCAACTCCCTGCTTGGAAATAGCGAAAGCATATTTCGCTGGATTCCACTGTTGTGAAAAAGCATCGGCAGAAGTGGCCACTCCCATATCCGCCATACCCCCTGATCTTGCATCGGCAGCAATCAATAGAAAAGGTACACCAGTGGTAATTACCCTATCATCTATATTACTTTCCTGGGCATTAGCTTTAACAACAAGTAATCCTAGTAAAATTGGAATAAAAAGTTTCTTCATGAGGTGTTAATTTTGAGCAAATATAATTGTAATTTTTAAAGGATGACCAGTTTTTCAAATTTTTCGACTTGCTGATCAATTAACGGAGATTTCACTGTAAGCTTGTATACGTAGACGCCTTTTCCGATTTTATCACCGAAGTCATCCAGACCGTCCCAAACGATTTCACGAGAGAGTCCACCTTCGGACATTACGGTTTGATTAATGGTTCGAACCACCTTTCCGGTGACCGTAAAAATCTGCACCTGTACATCCAACATTTCTGAAGGGCGATTGTGCTCGAACCAGAATTCGGTATAATCTACAAAAGGGTTGGGATAATTCAGGACACGTCGAATCTCAAGCTGATTGTTCCCGAATACAATGAATTGAATCTCTGCAGTGGACGAATTGTTGTACACATCCCAAGCTTTTAGGGTAAGCGTATGCAACCCTTCTTCAAGGTTTCTTAGCTTATAATTGGCCGTTCCTTGGGTAAAGTCATCAACATCTGCCTGATAATATTCATTGAGGACAAACGGATTGGTTTCATCCCCATCTAAAATGGCAACTATGTCATGACCAATACCACTGGCGGTATTAATTCCGTTTTCGTCTGTAATTTTCGCAATTAAATTGGGCGAATCGTTGGTAATCCCGCCAGAAATAAAGGATTCATCATTCATAAACAACTGTATTTCTGGCCCTATATTATCGGCAGGGGCACTTTCGTTTAATCCTCCTACACGGATATCTAAATTGAATCCCGTTTGATCTTCCAAAATAGTATTCCTTTTAGAATACAAACTTACCTTTCCCTGACCTACAGGAATCTGGATATCCCTGGGTACCACAAACTCGAATTCAAAACTCCCATTAGACACAGTAGCCTGGCCATTAAACAATACTTCTCCTAATGTTTTAAAGTCCAAAATAAGCAGGTTTCCAGCACCATCGGTCTCCCCATCATTTCCCAAGGTTTGCCGTTGTACATCTTTATCAAAAACTTTGGCCTCCAAGACACCGTTGTAATTGGGAATAATAGTACCACTTTCATCAAGCACTTCACCTCCCAAAGTCACCTTGCTTAAAGCTTCGAGCACGACTGGTGATGAGCTTACAGGTTCTCCATTTAAGGTAGTAATACGAATACTTTGTTTGGGGAAGGCCAATCGCAGGGCGGGATCCCCAACATAAAAAACGACTCGTTTATCCCCGTTGGTTATTCTGTTTTTTGTTAATCTTAATGCCTCTGCAGGTGGTACAGGAATATCCAATCCAAAACCAAACAAATCCTCCGCGAGTGTTCTATTTACTTCTACACCCGTACTCACCAAGATAGCTCTTGTGGTCGTTACTAAAGAAACAGCCCCTCCTTCAGTATTCCAATAAGTAAGTTCCCCAGCCGTAATCCGCAACGGGTTGTCGAACTTGGTAAACTCACAAGTAACGGTTACCACACAAGGATAGCGATTTTCATTTCTAAGGTTGTTGGCCACATCTTTGGTATAAATAAACTCACTGGCCAAACCATCTTCCCCACCATGACCAAAATAATTGATGATGAGTGCTCCCAATTCCAAATCATTAACGATTTGCTCATTTACCCTTGGATATCGGTCACCTCCGGCAGAAGTTTCCTGTTGGAAGGCATCGGAATGTATTTTCTTTACATTTATATAGGGTTTCTCATCGGTGATTCTATCTCCAATCCCGTCTAACGTAGACACCAAACTTATAAACTCACTTGCCCTATCCACATCATCCGAAACCAGCACGATGTTATTCCTCCAATTACCATAGGAATCTGCCAAGGAATAATTGATGGCTTTATCGACCATTTCATTGGCTAAGGAAACTTCATCGACCAGCATTCTTCCAACAGCTATATCCAGACCGTCATTCGTATCTAAATCACCATCTTCCGGATCTACCATTCCGAAGAAATCATCGGACATAAAAGAATTCAGGGAATCATCACTTCTCACGGTGTGGAAGGTGGGCACAATGTTATTATTGTTGGTAAGCCTGTCCTTTAAATCGACCGAGGTATCTCCAAAGAGACATAAATATTTGATTCTTCTCTCGGGAGAGGAGGCATTATCATAAATATACCGAACTAAGTTCCTGATCGCAGTAATATCCTGTTTGCCCGAACTAAATTCGGTATAGATTTGCTCCGTAGTTACCACCTTTACATTAAGCCCCGTCACATTTTTGTGATGATTGGCCAAACGCAGTGCAGGTTGAATTAAAAAGGAAGGCGTTACGATAAGATAATCGATATCCTGAAAAGCTCCTGAAGCATCGTTAAAGATAGTTCCCTTTAAATCTTGATTCGGAACACGGCGTTCGCGAGCATTCACCGGACTGAAATAATCGTTAGGATTTACCGCCACATACGTCCTAACCTCACCTAGGTTCGCTTTAAATGCGAATTGGCTGGAACTACCCTCGTTAGTAATTGACGTAATTGACTGCACGTTGGTAACATCCCAAACTTGACTGAATTGAGATGCATTGGCTATCTGATATTCTCCAATGCCGGACTGATTGGCCACATCATTGTTATAAAACAGAAGTTGACCATTCACGCCTTCGAGACGCCGCAGGGCCTCTATATTAATGTAATCCAAGTAGGCTACACTTGAAGGGTTCCCTCCGTTTACATAATCCAAATTCACGGTTACCGGGCCTTGCCCCGAAGCTGGGAATTCACCATCGAAAACGCGTTCACTCAACAGTGCTGTACCACCACCACTTAGCGCAAAAAAGACCAACGGATCTAAATTGGTAGCATTAATCGTTAGATTTATACTGGTCGTAACTTCGGCTGTGGCACCCGCCGAGATGCGTACATTCATCGGTTCTCCTGCAATGAGATTGGGAAAATCGAATTCGTAGGATTGACTGCTTTCTATATCAAATCGATTTCCAAACCATCTACGGCCTACCAGCGCAGGAGAAAATTCATCTACTTCGTGGAATTGATAATCATGAAACGTATTGATAGGGATATCGGCACTTGCTGTGGGTTCCACCATAGCCTGTACTCGAAGTCCCGGACTGCCACCTGCAGTAACATAGTAATAGGCTTCGTCGCTGTAGGGGTTTAAGTTGGTTCCATTTTCACTGAAACTCTTTTCTGATCTTGCATCAACACTGATCCCATAAAAAAGAACAAAATCCCCACTTCCAAAATTACCATCTTCTTCCCCAACTACCTGAATGGCATTCTCAGGCAAATCCAACGTTGGATTGTCACTGTTAAGCAAAGGAAGTGGTTTCCCTCCATGCCCATATATTTTTAGGGTTCTTGGGTCAATATTGTTGGTATTCATTCCCAGATCGTCCAAAAAAGATTTGGTAAGTCGATGTACTCCCGTTTTCTCTACTTTAAATTTGAACCATTCTCCATTGGCCAGAACAGAATTCTGAATGGGCACGAGCTTTCTTGTAGTACCAGAAGCAGCATATGTATAATCTAAGGAAAAGGATGTTATTTTCTTCAGTTGGCCATTCACGTTTACTATAGGTGATATGGTAACCGCTGTGTAGATAAGGTCCCTAGCATTAGCGCTATTCAAGGAAAATTGAGGGGTTGAAGGCACCAAAGACCTTTTCACCTTCTTCAATTCGCTTGGCGTAAGGTTACCATAAACTATATTCGTAACCTGAACCGAGTTAGGATTTGCCCGCGCTCGATCTTTCCAGCTGTAAGCAAAAGTGTGTTCATTTTCATTAAGCACCAAATTCAGGGCCGAAGACTCAGGTGTCTTGCCTGTTCTTTGGGTTGTTTTTGTGCGCTCGGCGTCCTCTTCCCACCGTATGGTGATATCCCGCTTTTGAGCATACAGGGTCGTAACACCCAATCCCATAAAGAATAGTAGGAGTATTTTTCTCATCATAACAAATAACGCTTTAAATATACACTTAGTATAGGGCTTTTTTAAACTTTATTTTACAATTTTTGCATTCGAATAATAAATTTGAAACCCCAACGTTACTAACTTGGTCGAATTACGAATAACGGTCATTACAGCGCATAAATATTAAAATATTATTGCTCTTTTATCGTTAATTACTATATTGCGAACCCAATTTTTTCATATTTGAAACTATGAACTTACGAAAGAACCTATTATCCAAGCTATTTTTGGCAGCGGCTGTTATGTCCCTAATGGTCAGCTGTAGTAAATCTAGAGATTACACCAATAGCTCAAGAGCCACAGGTTGGCAAATGAACTCCAAGGAGGGAGGTTTCCAGTACAATCCTAAAGCAAAGGAACAGGAAACAGGCCCTGGACTTGTATTTATTGAAGGTGGTACCTTTACTATGGGAAGGGTTCAAGATGACCCTATGCATGACTGGAACAATAGTCCCAACCAACAACACGTTCAATCCTTCTACATGGATGAAACCGAGGTGACCAATTTGATGTACCTGGAGTACCTAGATTGGATCAAGCAAGTTTTCCCACCAAGTGATGAGCAATACCGTCGTATTTACGAGGGTGCCGTACCAGATACTTTGGTATGGAGAAACCGATTGGGTTACAACGAAGTAATGACTAACAATTACTTGCGTCACCCTGCCTATGCCAACTATCCTGTTGTGGGAGTGAGCTGGGTGCAAGCGGTTGAATTCAGTAACTGGAGAAGTGATCGTGTAAACGAATTGATTTTAGAACAAGAAGGATTTACTTCTAGAGGCGCTCGTTACGACGTGCAGCCAGGTGAAACCTTCAGTACGCAGACTTATTTGAATGCTCCTTCCGTAGCCTATGGAGGAAATGACTCCATTACGCGTGGAGGTAAGCGTTCAGAATCTTTACTAAAGAGAAACGAAGACAGTACCAACCTTTATGTACAGCGTAAAGATGGTCTTCTTCTACCCTCATACAGATTACCTACAGAAGCGGAGTGGGAATATGCTGCCCTTGGTTTGGTTGGTTTAAGAAACTACAACGTATATAGAGGTAGAAAGAAATATCCTTGGGATGGACAATACACAAGATCCGGTAAGAGAAGATCGCGTGGTGATCAATTGGCCAACTTCAAGCAAGGTGACGGAGATTACGGTGGTATTGCAGGATGGAGTGATGACGGTGCCGATATTACAGCCGAAATCAAATCCTATGAGCCTAACGACTTCGGTCTTTACGACATGGCAGGAAATGTTGCCGAATGGGTTGCCGATGTATATCGTCCCATCGTAGATGACGAATTCAATGACTTTAACTATTACCGTGGAAACATCTATACCAAAAATGCCATTGGTGAAGATGGACGGGTAAAAGTGGTGACTGCAGACTCTATTGTTTATGACACTTTGAGTAATGGTAAAATTGTAGCCAGGAATCTTCCAGGTGAAATTTACCAAGTACCGATCGATGAGAACGAAACCTATCTAAGAACGAACTTCTCTACTGCGGACAACCGCGACTACCGTGATGGTGATAAGCGCTCTACGCGTTACTACCAATCCTTCGGAAGTGAGGAAGATGAAGAATTGGACGACAGTAAGCGTATGTACAATTCGCCGCGCCATAGCGTAACCGCAGCGGGTGATGAACAAGAAGGTGATTTAAATCGCCAGTATGATAAGTCTTCCAACAGAACTACCTTAGTAGACAACCAAGTACGTGTGTACAAGGGAGGATCTTGGAGAGATCGTGACTACTGGTTGGATCCAGCACAAAGACGCTACTTCCCCCAAGATATGGCAACGGATTATATTGGTTTCCGTTGTGCCATGTCCCGCGTAGGGTCTAAGTCGCAGAAAGCAAAACGCCCAAGACACTAATCATAGTTTCAACATACTTAAAACCCTCTGAGTAATCTTCAGAGGGTTTTTTTGTACCTTTATATGCTACAAAAAAACCCGAATCCTTTTGAAGATAGAACAACTTCACAAACACTTTCTAGAGAGTAGCGGAGTTTGTACCGACACAAGAAAAATTACCCCCAATTGCCTTTTTTTTGCTTTAAAGGGAGATAATTTCGATGGAAATAAATTCGCCCAAGAGGCATTGGATAAAGGCGCTCTCAAGGTCGTCATCGATGATCTTCGATACCATAAGAATACCGGGGATACCATCATTACTGCTAATTCCCTGCAATCCCTTCAAAAATTGGCACGTTACCATAGGGAGCACCTCAACATCCCCATTATTGGACTTACCGGAAGCAATGGAAAAACCACTTCCAAGGAACTGATCAATGCCGTACTCTCCAAAAAATTCAAAACCACGGCCACCCTTGGCAATCTCAACAACCATATTGGGGTTCCTCTTACCCTACTTTCCATGAACGAGGAAACAGAATTAGGGATCGTAGAAATGGGTGCCAATCACCTAAAGGAAATCGAAACACTAAGTAAAATTGCCCTTCCAGATTTTGGATACATTACCAACTTCGGAAAAGCACACCTTGAAGGTTTTGGCGGTGTAGAAGGTGTCATTAAAGGAAAGTCGGAGTTATATAAAAGCATCGCGGATCGCGAGAAATTGGTTTTCGTAAATGCTAACGATGCCAAACAAATGGAGCTCACCCAAAACATGAACCGTTACACCTTTGGAAAGCTTGAAACCGACTGCCCTATTAAATTAATGGATGCCACCGAAACCCTTCTCATTGGGTACGACAATTTGGAAATTAAAAGCAATTTAATTGGCATCTACAACTTCCATAACATTGCTGCAGCCATAGCCATGGGTGCTTATTTTGAAGTTCCTCCCTTAGCAATTAAAGAGGCCATTGAAGGATACACCCCCAATATGAACCGCTCACAGCTGATGGAGAAAAACGGACATAAGATTATACTGGACGCCTATAATGCCAATCCGACCAGTATGATGGCCGCTTTGCAAAATTTTCAGTTACAGAAAGGTGAATCGAAAATGATGATTTTAGGGGATATGTTCGAATTGGGACCTACGGCAGCAGAGGAACATCAAAGCATTGCCGATTTTATTGCCGACAATCCGTTTGGAATGGCATATTTAATCGGTGAAAATTTCTTCGGAATACAATCGAATTCAGAAAATATCACCACCTTTAAAACCTTCGAAGACTTTAAAAACTCAGGTATATTGGAATCTACCTCCCCATCCTTTATGCTTATCAAAGGCTCGCGGGGAATGGCACTGGAACGTACGTTAGAACTATTGTAACATGAAAGAGAAAAAACCCGATCAGGTTGTATTTAATGAAGAGGAACAAACGTATGACGCCTCCTTGAAGCCCTATGCCACGGGTGTAGGTGCGCCGAAAATTACAACGCCCGATACGGTAGCTTGGAAGAATACGAACATCGACAAGGTTAACAAGCAAGTAAAAGCACGTTATGACGAATTGAAAGCTGAATTCGATGCGCTGATAGAGCAATTTGAATACAACAATTTGGTGTACCAAGCCAAGTTCAATTTCGAGCCTATCGTAGGAGAAACCTATCACTTATACAAAGACTCGAAAGAACAATCTTTCCTATCTTTAATCGACCCTACAGAATGTAATTTCAATCATTTAGGAAGTTTCCGATTGAATGCAGACAAAATGTGGGAAAAACTATAACCTATGAAAAACATTTGCATCCTTATAGCGCTTCTTATTTCGGGCAGTTCCTTTGCCCAAGAAAAGGACTTCTCAGATATCGATACGGTCATGACTACCTTATATGCTGTCATTTCGGGCCCTGGCGAACAGGAACGGGATTGGAAGACTTTTTATGATTTGTTCCATGAACAGGCGCTCATGGGACCCACCCGAAAAAACAAAGAAGGGGTCACCAAGTTCAATGCCATTACCCCCTATCGTTATGTTGAACTTAGTGCACCACAAATGCGAAACACTGGTTTTTTTGAAGAAGAATTGGCCCGTAAAACGGAAGTTTTCGGTGGGATTGCACAGATTTTTTCGGCGTATCAGTTTAGATTTAAACCCGACGGTCCCGTAATTCAGAGAGGCGTGAATAGCATTCAGTTGGTTTTCAGAAACGGAAGATGGTTCATCACGCAAATATTCTGGCAAGACGAAACCGAAGAATTCCCGCTACCCGAGTGGGCTGAAAAGTAATTTAATCCCAAGGTCCATTTTTGGTAATTGCTGTAAAAGCAGTTCCTTTTTTCGGATCTACGGAAGCATTATAACGGAACAGACCTTTCCATCCACCCATCCAAAATCTTCCTTTGGAATCTTCATAAATGGATAATATTCCTCCCGAAATGAGCCCTTCTTTTTCATAATAGTTTTTGAAAGAAGTTCCATCGTAGCGATACACACCTTGATGCTCGGCCGTAAACCAGATATTACCCTGTTTATCTTCATACAAACCGGCAGCTTCAACACCATTTACAAGGCCCTCTTTCGTGAAATTTGTAAAGGATTTTCCATCGTACCGTCCTATCCCCCCAAACATAGTACCGATCCAAACATGGCCCTCGCTATCTTTAAATAATTGTGCCACATTATTGTCGGCCAGCCCTTCCTTCGTCGTAATATGAGAAAAGGCATCGCTCTCTTCTTCGGCATTGGGATGGTAAATGGTGATTCCATGACCATCGGTTCCAAACCAAATATTGCCTAGATCATCTTCCATTATTGATGAAATGCGCCTTGGAGATAAAATAGGGTTGAGATCCTCAACCTCTGCCAAAGGGATAGGAAAGTGTGTGAATTCCTTCCCGTCATAGCGGGCGATTCCCTCGCTTGTACCCATCCAGAAATTCCCGTCATTTCCAATAACAAGTGCCCAAAGATCATTATCTACAGGTCCTGCTTTTACAGGATAATTGGTAAATGAATTTCCGTCGAATTTGCTAAGTCCTCCATACGTACTAAACCAAACATTACCTTCATCATCCTCCACAATATCATTAATTCTTCCTCCGCCTAGCCCATCTTCATCGGTAAAGTATTCCAAGCGTTCTCCGTCATAACGCATCAGTCCATAATGATTGGTTCCGAACCAAAGATTGCCTTTAGTATCTTCAAAAATATTGCGAACCCAATGACACAACTGGCCATCATAGGAAAAGGGTATACCAGTATCATCCATCTCATGGTTCGTATCTAGAGAGAAAGGGTTGCTAATAGGATTACTGGTAGTAGGTTTAGATTGTGCGGTTGGCTCCTTCTCGATATCCTCTTTCTTTTCTGGATTTTGACCCTTGCAGGAAACAAAATACACGGACAGCAATAGAACGAGAAGAGATTTGCGAAGAATAAAATGCTTTTTCATACAATGATTTAAAGTTGAACTGACTTTTGAAGAGGTTGGGGCGCTACCCTTTCTTTTTATGCCTAAGCTCTGTTCGTCGCATGGGCATGGAATCTATAAGGTCAAATAACCGTTGCTTCTTCACAATTTCACTACTCTCTAGCTTAATGCCTCCATCCAAACCTATGAGTAAGAGCTTAAAGTCTTCCTCCCCTTTCATATGTTTTTTGAAAAGGCCTGAAAAGGAAATAGCCATGTTATCATGAGAAGTATCCCTATTTAAAAACTTGTAATTATCGCGCTGTACATGAATCAAAAGCAGTTTTCTATCGGACAGTTCATCATCAACATCTTCAAACTCCTTTATTTGATTCAAAAACTTGTCATCCTCTAAACCTTCGGAAAAAATCAAAACCAGACGATTTTCCCATTTATAATGCTCGAGCTCCGATTTTTGAGCCATTGCTAACCCAACTCCCAAAACCAGCACTAACAACCCATTAAAAACCGTTCTTCTTTTCATTTTCAAAAACGCACTTTCAAATTTCAGTAGTAGAAATTCAATTGCAGCAATGCATCGGAATTCTGCGAGATACGGGTTAGCTCACTGAAACATAGAACAGTAAACTTCTGTTGGTCATACTGGATTATTTCATGATCCAGAACTTATCCTGCACACAAATAGAATCTATCCCGATGCGGGTATGCCCACTGAAGCCAACGCCAGTGAGCGTAAGTGGGTCATACTGGATTCGAACCAGTGACTTCCACCCTGTCAAGGTGACACTCTGAACCAACTGAGTTAATGACCCTAATTAGATAAACGAAAATACGAATTATAGCCCTGATTGAAAATTGAATCGCGCTAAACGGTTTCGAATATACTTTTCTTGGGCACCTCTTGTGCAAATAGTTTCGAATAGTCCATTACATTCTCAACACCGTCCAACGCACACAACAATTCCACTGCAGCGCACATTCCCGAAAAAAGCACCTCTCGATCCATCGTGTTCTCTGGGCGGAAGGAGGAATGATGTAGCGGTAATTCATAGCCACAACCCCTTAAAAAAGCAACTTCAATTTGCAACAATTCCTGAGGAGAATACCCTCCGAACTTCCTACCGAATTTTTCATGCACCAACCCTACGTAATTGAGACGTAGCGAACCATGATCATCGGCCAAATGCCTCCAAGCATCTGTATTATTCAAAATATTACCCACGGCACACTGTTTACAGCATTCCGGATTTAGGCTATCCGAATAAAAGGCTGTATACAATTTCTGAATGGCCTCTTCGAAACGTTGTGGTGCTTTCATAGCTACAAGTCTTTGTATAAAAATACGAAATTTGAGAGCTAATTTCTTTTTACGGAATGTTAAATCGGGTTGGCATTTTACGCCAAGTGATCCCCCATTGACCACTACTGCAAATAGAATCCATCCCGATGCCGCTGCACGGCAACGTTATTTTCCATTCCCTTCGCTTTCAAATACTGATCTGGGATTACTGCGTGATCCCCCAATGACCAATACTGCAAATAGAATCCATCCCGATGCCGCTGCACGGCAACGTTATTTTCCATTCCCTTCGCTTTCAAATACCGATCTGGGATTACTGCGTGATCCCCCAATGACCACTACTGCAAATAGAATCCATCCCGATGCCGCTGCACGGCAACGTTATTTTCCATTCCCTTCGCTTTCAAAAGCAAGCTTTTGGTGCTCCAGAAATGAAAAATCCCGATGCATTTCTGCATCGGGATTCTGCTTGATGTGGGCGCGAAGGGATTCGAACCCCTGACCCCTTGGGTGTAAACCAAGTGCTCTGAACCAACTGAGCTACGCGCCCTAACTGTGTTAGCGGGTGCAAATATAAGGCAGTTTTTATTTCTCGCAAACAATTCAATCAAAAAAATCACAAAACTTCGGCTACAACAAAAGTGCTTCCACCCACATAAATAAGATCATCTTTTTCGGACTCTTTCAGCGCATATTCAAAAGCCTCTTTTACCGAAAGATAGGATGCCCCTTTCAACCCATACTCCCCTGCCTTTTCTTCGAACTGGGAAACTGGCATGGCGCGCCCAATTGAAGGCTGACAAAAATAATAATGGGCGGACTTTGGAAATAAAGGTAAAATACGATCCAAGTCCTTATCATTTACAAGCCCAAGGACGATATGAAGATTTCGGAAGGTTTGCTCCTGCAACTGCTCCATAGTTAGCGACAATCCCTCTTTATTATGTGCGGTATCGCATATCACTTTGGGATTCTCCTGTAATACTTGCCAGCGTCCTAGTAATCCCGTATTCTCAACCACTCTGGAAAGTCCATTCTCGATACTTGTATTTGGCACGTCCCAACCGGCCTCCTCAAGTTTCAACAACGCTGCCAACGCAGTCCTCTGATTCTTTCGTTGATATATTCCTTTTAAATCGCACGGAAAAAGTTCCAATTCTAAATCTTCAGCGAAATAAATAGAGGTATGCACCTCTTTTGCCTTCTCCAAAAATATGGGCTGCGTTGCTGATTGGATTTCACCAATGATAACGGGTATTCCTTTTTTTATGATACCCGCTTTTTCCTTCGCGATTTCCGTTAATGTATTTCCTAAAAACTGAGTATGATCCAACCCAATGTTGGTAATCACCGAAATTTCAGAAGAGATAATATTGGTACTATCCAATCGACCTCCCAATCCAACTTCAATAACAGCAATGTCCACTTCTTCACTTCTGAAATAATCGAGGGCCAATCCCACGGTCATTTCAAAAAAACTCAACTGTTCGCTTTCAAAAAAAGTCTTGTGCCTATTGATAAAGTCAGTAACAGAATGCTCGGGTATCATTATCCCATTGATCTTTATACGCTCCCTAAAATCCTTTAAATGGGGTGAAGTATACAATCCCGCCTTATACCCCGCTTCCTGAAGCACAGAAGCGATCATGTGACTGGTAGAGCCCTTTCCATTGGTGCCACCAACGTGAACACATTTAAGGCTATCCTGTGGATTTCCCAAATACTCGGCCAGTTTCCAGGTATTGGACAAATCGGCCTTATATGCCGCCTTCCCCACCCGTTGATACATGGGAAGCTGCGCATAAAGCCATTCTAAGGTTTCTGAATAGGTTATGGTACTCTCGATTAAGTTATTTAACAAGCAAACGTTTCACAGCGCTATTCCCGCCTTGATCTATTCTTACATAATACGTTCCTGAAGACAAACTGGAAACGTTCAGTGTTCCGTCAGTGCTGTTTTGCTTCGTCATGACAATTCTACCCAAGGAGTCGTAAATAGTCAATTCATGTGCTGACGCTTCCTGCAGTGAAATATTCACAATCTCTGAAGCGGGATTAGGATGCAATACAATAGAGGCCGCAAATGCCTCGCTTTCCGTACTTAAAACATCATCAGAGATGTCCATTTTATACGCGGATCGTCCATAGGTTGCTGCATATAACAACTCGTCAGGTTCATGGATATGCATGTCTGTGATTACCACTGGAGGCATATTCTCTCCAAACGGTGCCCAATTGGCTCCATTATCGGAGCTTGCAAATACGCCAACATCAGTACCTAAAAACAAATTGCCATAGCGATCTTTCACAATATCGTTAATCGGGATATCGGGTAAGGTGGCGCTCAAGTCTATCCAATTGGCACCTACATCCTCACTGCGATATACATGACCAAAATCCTCACCATAACGATACCCAGAGAAGGTGACGTAGAATGCATTGAGGTCCTCTCGGTCTGTCAAAACCTTAGTTACCCAACGATCAGGAAGTGAAGTAGAGACATGGTCCCAATTGGTACCACCATCTTGAGTGATCCAAACATTCCCATCGTCGGTTCCAACGATGATGGTATTGCTATCTAACGGAGAGATATCAAACGATATAATGGTTCCAAAAGTGAGATTTCCCCCTCCGTCACCATTGGTGAGGTCTGGACTTATAGCTGTAAAGGTTGCTCCTCCGTTCGTACTTTTGAATAACTGATTCGCTCCGTAATACAATGTTTCTGAATCGGCCGGATCCAATAAAATAGGTGTATCCCAATTCGTTCTGGCACCAGGTTCATTCAAATCAAAAAAACTGGCTGCATCATTGGTAGATTTCCCCAAATTCCCTCTTTGCGACAATGCATAGATAACATTGGTATTGGTGGGATCTACCAATGGTTGAAATCCATCGCCCCCGTAAATGATTTGCCAATCGTCTAAGCTGCCCGTAGTGGTTCTCATGGTACTATTATCTTGGGTTCCTCCATAGACTTTATTTCCGTTTTGAGCATCCACGTGAAAGCGATAAAATTGTGTTATGGGCAGGGTAAGATCTTTTACCGATGAAATACCATCGTTGCTACTTTTATAAAATCCACCATCATTCCCCAGCAACACTTCTCCTGGTACACTTGCATTAAATGCCATGGCATGCTGATCGACATGGACCCCTGGAAAGGCAATGAACCATGAATTTCCGCCATCGGTCGACTTTTCAACTATAAAATCTACATTGTAAAGGGTGTTTTCATCGGTTGGATCTACGAATATCCCACGGAACCACCAGTGGAATCCGACATTGGTTAATTGGCTGGAGTTCACCTCAACCCATGTATCACCTCCATCTGCGGTTCTGTAAACCCCTTGTATGCTGCCTGAAGCGTCAGCATATCGCGCATATAAAACAGCAGGGTTGGATTGTGAAATATCAATACTTATTCTCCCTTTTTCTGCTGGAAGTGTTGGCAAGCCACTCGTCATTTCGGTCCAAGTCACACCGCCATCGGTAGATCTATGCAATCCGGAGCCTGCACCACCGTAGTCACGGAATTGTGGTCGCCGAACTCTTTGCCAAGTTGCGGCATATACGATATCGCCATTACTTGGATGAATCGCCATATCGATAGCACCTGTCATATCATCCACAAATAGAACTTGATTCCAAGTATCTCCACCATCTGTGGTTCTGTATACTCCGCGATTTGCATCATCCCTAAAAAGCGGTCCCATCGTAGCCACCATAATCGTATTTTCATCATTGGGATCGATCACAATTTTACCAATACTTCCTACATCGGGAAGCCCTTTGCTCTCCCAAGTTAATCCACCATCTTCACTCTTGTAAATACCATCACCATCATACGCCAACGAACCACCGCCAGCATTTACTTCACCTGTTCCCACCCATACCACATCGGTATCGGTTTTTGAAATTTCAATATCCCCAATGGATAGTGAACCTATATTATCGAATATGGGATTCCAAGTGTCCCCGGCATCTGTAGTTTTAAAAATACCTCCAGAAGCTGCACCTACATAATATGTTTCCGGTTGATCTATGGGTATTTCGACATCACTTATCCTTCCACCAATATTGATAGGACCTGCAAATTCCCAAACCACAGAAGGGGTTAGACTTTGATGTTGTTTTTTCCATGCAATGGCCTCGGCATACGCATCTGTTTTTAGTTCACCCGTCGGATAAGCACGTTGCATAAACATGAAATCATGGGGTGTCTTTTCTTCCTCTATTGGAGCAACCTCCTGGGTAGGGTTTTGGTTGCAGCCCGTAAAAACAAGGCCCGCCAGCAGTAAAAAAGCAATTCTTTTCATACCTAATAATTTTTCATAAAGATAGTAAAATCGCATTGGAATAATTGCTGTTCCTTCTCAAGGAATCTCTCCTCAACTTAGGAAATTACCTATCTTTGCACCTACCAATTTGCTCATCCCAATTGCTGAGAGGAATTCTTTACATCTTAATCGCCACATTCGCTTTTGCCTGGATGAATCTGTTGGCACGGTACCTTTCAGAAATGCATCCATTACAGGTGGTTTTTTTTAGAGCGATGGGAACCTTTGCCTTCATTTTTCCGTACATGCTTTACAAAAAGATACCCGTTGTTGGCAAGGAGGTATTTTGGTTGAGCGTTAGAGGAATCATAGGGTTTATTTCATTAGCAGCATTTTTTGTGGTGATTCAACGAATTCCACTAGGACCGGCTATATCCATCCGCTATATCGGCCCAGTATTCAGTGTAATTCTAGCCGTTCTTTTTTTAAGGGAAAAAGTAAAACCACTTCAATGGTTATGTTTAATAATTGCCGTAGTGGGCGTATTTATATTGAAAGGAGCCGACTTCCGGATCGATGAAATAAGTTTTCTGATCGCTTTACTATCTGCCGTTTTGGTGGGTGCTGTCTTCACGCTGGTGCGCTACTTAGGTCCCAAAGAACACGCTTTGACCATCATCAATTATTTCATGGTCGCTTCTATTATGGGAAGTCTATTTTTCATTGGGCATTGGCGGATGCCTATGGAAAAGGAATGGCTCTGGGTAGTACTAATCGGAATTTTTGGGCTTATTGGCCAAGTCTTTATGACAAGGGCGTTTCAATTGGCAGACACCAATACCATTGCACCTTTTAAATACATGGAGTTGATTTATGCCCTGGGGCTAGGCCTTATATTCCTGGATGAGGAACACAACCAAATGGCTTTAGTGGGCATGCTTCTTATTATTGTGGGAATGGTGCTGAATGTTTATGCTAAAAATGGCTCGAAAACACCCGACAAAAAGAACTAATTGGACAGCGTGAAATTATAGATGATCTTTCCTATTTGCTTTGCCGGCGCATTAGAATCAGCATTGAATTTGGTAGCCAAAGCAGCTCTTTTGGCAGGCTCCAGCAAACACTTCGAATTATTAGTGGTTCCACGAACTCCGGGTGTTGCACTAATCACCTTTCCGTTGCGATCTACTTCTATACTTACCACTACTTTTCCTGCCTCGTTACAATCTTGGGTCTTCTTAGCTTTATTGAGTGCTTTTCTTCCTCCCAACAAGTAGTTTCCATCACCATCTAGTCCCATCCCAGTACCGTAGTAACTCTTGGCATTGGGATCTCCATTAGGGTCTCCTTTGTCGCCATTTCTCGTATCATTCCCCTCACCTCCTTGGGCCTTTCCGTCTTTTTTGGGGCCATTGATCAAACTAGACAAAGCATCTGTTGTAGATTTATCCGGTTTGGGCTCTACTTTCTTTGGCTCCTCTTTCTTGGGCTTTTCGGTCGGGGTTTTTTTTACCTCTTCTTTTTTCTTTTTCTCCTTCTTTATAACTGGTGCATCCTCACTATCCTGAGTAACCACTTCTTCCTTGATTTCCGTTTTGGTTTCTGGAACAGGTTCTGGGGTAGTTTGTTTGGGTGCCGTTTTTATGGGTTCTGTGGGCTGCACATTGCCCTTACCGTAATTGGTAGTGCCGAAATTAACGGCAATGCCGTTTTCCGGTGGAGGATCGAGATATTTAAATCCGAAAAAGAACAGTATAAGCAGGATCAGCACATGAAGAATCACGGTGATCGTCATACTTTTTCGTTTATGTTTGGTATCTACTAAACCCATTGGTTTTTATAACATCATTAATTGGGCCGAACTGCCAATACCACCTTAAAGTTGTTTTTGTTGGCTATATCCATAACGAAGACCGCATCCTCAATGGGTACACCTTCCTCGGCTCTTAAAATTATGGTTGGCTCTTCCTGTCCTGCCAATACACTCATCAATTCCTTTTCTACTCCATATTCGCTTACGCGCTCCTTATTTACATAGTAAGCTCCATCTTTTGTGATACTCACAGAAGCTTTCTGCCGATTGGTAGACTTTCCCTTCGCTTTGGGTAAAATGAGATCCAAAGCATCTGGTGTAATCGCTGGTGAGGTCAATAAAAAGAACACCAACAACAGGAATACTATATCGGTCATAGAACTCATACTGAATTCTGGACTTACTTTATTTCTTCCCCTTAAATTCATTAGGCAGGTTCGTTTAATAAATCCAAAAAGTCAACAGCTGTGGCTTCCATTTGGTGCACCACTTTATCTGTTTTCACCACTAAATGGTTGTAGCCCATGTAGGCAATGATACCTACAATAAGTCCTGCCACAGTGGTGGTCATAGCGGTGTAAATACCTTCCGCAAGACTTCCCATTTCGGCCTGACCGCTACTGGTTGCCAATTGATGGAACGCCAATACCATTCCAATTACTGTACCCAAAAAACCAATCATGGGTGCCGCACCGGCAATGGTTGCGAGAATACTTACATTCTTTTCCAGTTTATACACTTCCAAACGACCCGCATTTTCAATGGCCGTATTAATATCTTCCAAAGGACTCCCTATACGAGAAATACCCTTCTCTGTTAGACGGGAAACGGGACTGTTTTGCTGCATACATAGCACCTTGGCTCCTTGTATGTTTCCAGTGGCTACATTGTCTTTAATCTGACTCATAAAGTTATTGTCCATCTTGGAAGCAGACTTCACTGCGAACAAACGTTCGAAGTAAATATAAACGGCTACAAATAGCAATATGAACAATACAATGATGATTATCTGTCCTGCTACTCCACCGTTCATGAGGAGTTCCATTAGGGATAGGGTTTTTTCAACAGGTTCGTCGTCAAGATTTTCCAAAGCCTGTTCGGCTCCATCTTGAATAAAAGCGTTTAGCATAAAAAAGGCAATTTAAATGGATAACGGGTTAAGTATTCAGAAATTGTTGGGACTTCTAAAAAACGTAGGCTTTGAAAAGCAGGAATACGGCAGCTCCGGCCAAGAAACCGATGAGTGCTAACCAAGCTACTTTTCGTAAATACCAGATGAAGTCAATTTTTTCCATTCCCATGGCAGCTACACCAGCAGCAGAACCAATAATAAGCATACTACCTCCAGTTCCAGCGGAATAGGCGATGAAATGCCATAATGGAGAATCCAACTGTTCGGTGTACATACCGATAGAAGCCGCAACAAGCGGAACATTATCAATAATGGCAGAGAAAACACCCAAAAGCATCACTACGATATCCTGATTCGGTATGGCGCTTTGAAGCACTTCAGCCAAATAACGTAAAGTACCCACAGGATCTCCATTTTCGGCAACTCCATATACCAAACTTTCCAATCCCGCAACAGCCATCAAGATTCCTAAGAAGAACAAAATACTAGAGATTTCTATCCTAGACAGCGCTTTATGGGCAGAATATAAATGGCGTCGTTCCTTACTGAAATCTTCCTCCGGATGAATGTATTCAGAAACGAGCCAAACCACACCCAAAGCTAACATCATACCCACATAAGGCGGCAAATGCGTTAGCGTTTTGAAAACTGGAACGGAAACGATCATCCCCAAACCAAGGAACAACATCGTCCTACTGCTAAGTAGTTTTTCGGCAACAACATCTTCCGTCGTATCTACTTCAATATTACCTCTAAAGGGCTTCAAGAAACTTGCTACCCAGAACGGTAGAATGAAACAGGCAATGGAAGGGATTACCACCCATTTAATAAGGCCTGCCGCCGATACTTTCTTGGCAATCCAAAGCATGGTTGTGGTAACATCTCCAATAGGTGACCAAGCACCTCCTGCATTGGCAGCGATCACCACCATGGCAGCAAACCAAAGTCGCTCCTTTTTGCTTTGGATGAGCTTTCTTAATAGGGTAACCAATACGATGGTTGCCGTTAAATTATCAATAATTGCCGATAGGATAAAGGCTAAGATTCCTATGATCCAAAGTAGCTTTTTCTTGCTTTTGGTCCGCACCGCTCCTTTCAATACCTCGAATCCCCGATGCAGATCAATAATCTCCACAATGGTCATGGCACCAATAAGGAATATAAGAATCTCCGCAGTTTTACCCAGATGATGCAACAAGGTATTTTCAAAGCCATGTTCGGCGGCTTCACCCCCGGTATGCTTAAATACATTTTCATAGGTATCTATAACATCGAACCAGCCTTTGTGAAACCCGACAGCCAATAAGGCCCAAATTAAAGCCGCCATGATTAAGGCGGGTACAGTTTTATCGAGTCGTAAAGGGTGTTCTAAAGTGATGGATAGGTAACCTATAGCAAAAACGAGGATAATAATTGATTCCATATACGGTTGGTTTGGTAAGTCAAATTATGAAATCTAAAAATAGGTATTTAGATTTAATAACCACAAAAAAATCCTGTCATTACACAGGATTTTTTTACGGTAGGTCGAATTATGGGTTTAACGCACTTACAGCAACTGATTCAAAGCGATTTCGAACGCTGTTTTGCTTATGTTCTGTTTGGTACTGTTATGGTCGAATGTATTTTTAATGGCATTCTTAATGGTCATGGAAGTGTCATTAAAAATGGCATCATCGGTCATCTGCACCCTTCTTTCCATGAAATAGGCAAAAACCCGTGCCATCCCGCAATTAGAAATGAAATCGGGGATAAGACTTACCCGCTCATCGGTATATTCCATAATAGGACCAAAGAATATCTCTTTATCCGCAAAAGGCACATTGGCACCACAACTAATCACTTCCAGTCCAGAATCTATCATCTGGGAAATTTGATCCTTAGTAATAAGCCTTGAGGCTGCACAGGGTGCAAAAATCTCGGTAGGGATGGACCAGATTCTACTGTTGATTTCCTCGAAAGGAATCATGTTTTTAGCCACCAAAGTATTTCCATCCTTAGTAAGGAACAGCTCTTTTATTTCTTCAAAAGAAAACCCTTCTTCGTTAATAATTCCTCCAACACGATCGATAATACCAACCACTTTGGCTCCCATTTGGGCTAAATAATAAGCCGCTGCTGCACCTACATTTCCAAATCCTTGAACCACAGCTCTCTTTCCTTCAACATTTCCTCCGTAAATCTCGTAATAGTGACGCACGGCTTCAGCAACACCATAACCTGTAATCATATCGGCAACAGTATATTTTTGGGAGATATCAGGTGAATAGCTAGTATTTTCTAACACTTTTATCACACCATGACGTAATTGTCCAATGCGGTTAATCTTATCGGCTTCCGTAGGGGTAAAATGCCCATTAAAAACTCCTTCTTGTGGATGCCACACCCCACTTTCTTCAGTTATGGGTATAACTTCATGGATTTCATCAACATTCAAATCACCTCCCGTTCCATAATAGGCTTTCAGCAAAGGAGAAACGGCTTTGTACCAACGTTCCAAAACACCTTTTTTACGCGGATCCCTAGGATCGAAATTAATCCCAGATTTCGCCCCACCAATGGCAGGTCCGGAAACGGTAAATTTCACTTCCATGGTTTTTGCCAATGACAGCACTTCGTTCTGATCCAATCCAGGTCGCATTCGGGTTCCCCCTCCTGCAGCGCCACCCCTAAGGGTATTGATCACGGTCCATCCCTCGGCTTCAGTTTCCTGATCGCGCCAATGAAAGACGATTTCAGGTGCTTTCTCTTCGTATTTTTTGAGTAGTTCTTTCATAGGTTGTCTAAAGTGTCGCAAAGATAGGAAAGTGCGTTGTTATTTTTTGGTAAAAAGTAATTACCTTAACTGAAGATTTACGATGACAGAAAATTACCTTCATAGCGTCCAGAAACAGTTCGAATATTATAAAGCTCTTGGCGAAAAAACCTTCGATCAGTTAACCGAAGAGGAATTGCTGTGGCAATACAACGAAGAAAGCAACTCCATTGCCATTATGGTGAATCATCTCTGGGGCAATATGTTGTCCCGTTGGACCGACTTCCTTACCTCCGATGGTGAAAAAGAATGGCGAAAGCGTGATTTGGAGTTCGAATCGGTTATAAATTCCAAACAAGAACTTGATAGAAAATGGCAGGAAGGTTGGGATTGTCTTTTTAATGCCTTAGAAAGTATTTCCAGTGAAGATTTCAACTCCAAAGTATTGATTCGGAATCAAGAACACAGTATTCCTGAAGCCTTGAATCGGCAAATGATGCACTATGCCTATCATATAGGACAGATTGTATACGTTGGAAGAATGATTAAAGCTGCAGATTGGGAGAGCCTATCCATCCCTAAGGGAAAATCGAAACAATTCAATCAGGGAAAATTTTCCAAGGGAAAACATGGAGGTCACTTTACGGATGACATAAAATAAGAACTACAATCGCCCTATTCGTATCCTTGATAGTACTTCAGTTCTTCTTCAATCAAAGCACTCCATTCCCTGTTCTCCTCTAGATTACGGCCATGATCGGTATCGGAATCATATTGTTTTTGAAGCGACCGACATTCTTTCCAAATATCGTTGTATTCCCTATAATAAACCGAAAACCTAGCTTCTTTTTTGGCCTTCAATTCTGAAAAGCGCTTCCTTACTTTCCTTGCAAAAAGTTCGGCGATATCAAAATGCAGTCGTTCATGCACCAAGACCTGATAATTCTGGGTAGAAGTCCAAGAAGTCGTTTTATAGAAATGTGCATGGGCCGTTATTTTCTCATACCCCTGAATCCTATCCTCTTCATCGACCAATACAGTTTCAGGAACAATCACAATTTTATAACTGGTAGAGGCCCTACCAAAATCATACTCGCCTACTTTTCCCTGAAAGTCGCTCCACATTAGTTTCTTTGCGGAATTCCAAACCATAACGCTATCCGGAAGGATCTCTTGCCCATAAGAGAAGTTCACAGAGAGTAAAAAGACGAATACTATTATTTTTTTCATATCCCTTCAAAGAAAGATCAAAAATATAAACTTACTCCTACATTTGAAGCCATATTTGGAAATTGCAACATTTATTTTCTGCGTCGTCTTTATAATAAACTATCCGACCATGAAAAGATTCGTACTACTTCTATCAATCCTTGCATTGGGCTGCAAAAGTAAGCCTACCCTTCACTATACGGTTTCCCATAGTACTGATGGCGAACATCCGGCCCTAGCAGTACACATGGAATTTGAGGCAGACCCCAGTGGTGAAACCATATTATTATATAAGGATCAGGCATGGGGTGAAGAAAATTTGCACGCAACTGTTAAAGAATTCTCAGCTGTAGAAGCTTCGGAAATTATCATGGAAAAAGATAGCAACCGAATTCGCTTGATACACCCAAATGGGCTAAAAACATTGCAGGTTTCCTATAAAATAAAACAGGATACCGAAGAACCGCTTACCACTCGAAAAACCTATAGGCCCATTGTTCAGGATGAGTACTTCCATGTATTTTTCCATTCCTTATTCATGCTTCCCCAGCATTATGTACCAGAATCCAACACCCCTTTCGATGTAGTTATCAATTGGGAAGGATTTAGTGAAGACCAGTCTTTAATCAATAGTTTCGATACTGGAAATAGACACCAATTCCTAGAAAATACCAACGAACAGTATTTTTGCAATGCCGTTTTTACTGGGGGCGATTATCGTGCGCACTCTATGGACATTCAGCATAATAAAGCGGTTTTAGGCATTCGTGGAAATTGGGAAGTTTTTCAAGATTCCACTTTGGTAACGATACTGCATGAAACCTTGGAAGCACAAAGGGACTTTTGGAAGGATCACAGTCAAGCATATTTTGCCGTAACCATGACGCCTACCATCCAGGAAAGAGG
This sequence comes from Flavobacteriaceae bacterium, assembly GCA_019634365.1. Classification (GTDB taxonomy): domain Bacteria; phylum Bacteroidota; class Bacteroidia; order Flavobacteriales; family Flavobacteriaceae; genus Aureisphaera. The sequence goes on from JAHQVM010000019.1 coordinate 24,804, forward strand.
AAGTAGTTTTCAAGGCACGGGATTAACCGATTCATTTTCTACCTCGGCCTCGAATAATGAATATTTGGATCTGTTGGGCATTGTTTATCTCTTCAATCATGAATTGCAGCATAATTGGATTGGTCATGTTATAAAAAATGACAATGAAGAAGAGCAGTATTGGTTTAGTGAAGGATTTACCGACTATTACACCATAAAAAATATTGCGAAGCACCGTATTTACGATCAGGACGAAGGCTATTTCATCAAAGAATTCAATGAGATGCTTAAAGCCCTATATGCTTCGCCAGTTCGGGAGGCACCCAATGCCGAGATTAACTACGAAAATTATTGGTCCAATCCCGATTACTCCAAATTACCCTACCGAAGAGGTGCCGTTTTTGCATTTTATTTGGACCAACAGATTCAACAGGATTCTCATGGCGCCTTAAGCTTGGATGATCTCATGCTAGCCCTAAAGGAGGATGCTGTAAAGAACGATCAATACATTACCCATACCTATTTTTTAGAAAAGGCCAATGAATTCCTGAACCAAGACTTGACTCCTTTCTTTACTGCCCATATTATCGAGGGAGGCTTGTTCGATTTCAAATCAATTTTTGAAGGGCTGGATTATGCAGTAAGTCCAGCGGCCGAAGTATTCGATTTGGGATTTACTTTTTCTGAAGACCAATTGTATATCGATACCATAGATGAATCCTCGAATGCGTATGCCGTAGGGCTCAGAAAAGGAGACCGCATCACTTTTAGGGGATACTATTACAACAGGCCCGATCTAAAGGCAGAATTCCGAGTGATTCAAGGGAACCAAGAAATTCCTTTTGAATACTATCCCGTTAAAAAAATCCCTCTGCCGTTGCTATTGGATACTCCAGAAAATCGCAATCGCCTGGCATTTAATTAATGATACTTTTGTTTACCTGGTCGTTTCAAAGCTGTGCGTTTATTTTCCTATCTTGGCTAAAAACCCAACCCTATGAAATTAGGCGCCTTTTCCATAAGTTTAACCGTAAAGGATCTTCAAGCTTCCAAAGAATTTTATGAACACCTTGGCTTTACTGCCACAGGAGGTTCTATGGAGCAAAATTACCTCATCATGAAAAACGAAAGCACCTTAATCGGGCTTTTCCATGGTATGTTCGATAAGAACATTCTTACCTTCAATCCCGGATGGGATGTCAATGCGGGAAAACTGGAAAGTTATGATGATGTGCGGGATATTCAGAAAAAGCTAAAAGGCAAAGGGGTTACATTCGCTTCCCAAGCAGATGAATCATCTTCCGGCCCCGGTAGTTTTGTTATCGTAGACCCTGATGGAAACCCTATTTTGGTTGATCAACATATCTAATCACTAATTCAATATATTATGAAAGTCATAGGAGCAGGTTTTGGGCGCACTGGTACGAAGTCATTGCAATTGGCCCTGGAGCAATTGGGATTCGGCAAATGTTACCATATGGAAGAACTATTCCGCAATCCAGAAGGGGTTAAACAATGGAAACAGGCTTATGAAGGTAACTCAACCGATTGGGACACCTTGTTTAAAGACTATCAATCTATTGTCGATTTCCCAGGATCTATTTACTTTAAGGAACTGGCAGACTTTTATCCAAATGCCAAGGTAATACTTACCGTTCGCGATCCTGAAAAATGGTACCAAAGCGCTCTTAAGACCATATACAGTTTCGATCCGGGCCCGGGCTTAAAACTTAAGATGCTGACCAAAATGGTATATTCGGCAAAGGCTAGAAATCTTTTTAAGAGCATACTTCTTAACAACAAATCCATTTGGGGACGTCTATTCGACGGAAAATTTAAAAACAAAGAACATGCCCTCAGGATTTACGAAGAACACTCAGAAAAGGTAAAACAAGAAATTCCAGAAGATCGCTTACTTATATTCCAAGTAAGTGAAGGCTGGGAACCTTTGTGCAAATTCTTAAGGGTTGATGTCCCCGAAACACCTTTCCCACGAACCAATAAGAAGGAGGATTTTCATGTATGGGCCAAGGGAATTGTAAAAGATGTACTCTCTTAATATTTTAAATAAAGTATTCCTGCTGAATGATCTTTTGAAGCACCTGTAACGCTTGCCAAACAATTTACTTCATCCCGCATTCTTAGCACTCCGAGCAAACCAAATACGAGGGCTTCTTTATATTCGATCAAGTGGTTATTTGGAATTACAAGATTTACATTTTTTAACTCCCTAAGACGCTCCAATAAATAGGAATTGTAAGCTCCACCGCCGGTAACCAACACGCTTGCATTCCC
>JAHQVM010000002.1 GCA_019634365.1 Flavobacteriaceae bacterium
CCCTCTCCATAAATGGTACTGGCTGTATTTTTGGGATGTGCTATTTGCGAAGTAATAGCATCGAAAATTTCCTTTTTTTCATAGCTCACATCCAATACATTAGACCCGCGCAATCTTCTATTTTGTCGGGTTCCGATATTCACCACAGGAACGCCTAAGAAAGAGCATTCCCGAATACCCACACTACTATTGCCAATCAAACATTTTCCATTCACCAGTAATTTCAAGAAATCATTGGGTTCCATATTTTTAAAGAAACGGATGTTCTTCGGATTGTGCTTTTCCCGATACGATCTAATACCATTGGACGTGCCATCGGCCCCGGCATCCACATTGGGCCAAAACCAAAAGGTAGGGACTCCTATTTCGTCTATCACCTCCAAGGTTTTGGTGACATCGGCCTTGGCTTGGTTGTATTCGGTAGTTACGGGATGTTGCATAACGACCAAGTATCCCTCATCTAAGGGGAAGGAAGCCCCAACACCACCATATTTTTTGAAAGGATCGAAATCCAATTTCGGATTTTCCTTTACTTCGGCTGCTAAATCGATGGATGGACAACCCGTATTAAAAACGTACTTTTCGTCCTCACCCATTTTAATAACCCGGTTTTTGGCATCCTCCGACGTCACGAAGTGTATATCGGCCAGTTTGGTATTGGCATGACGTACCTTCTCATCAATGTTACCCGTAACTTCACCTCCTTGTAAGTGGATGAGTGGGATATTTTGATAAGCTGCGGCAATCGATGTGGCAATGGTCTCGAACCGATCTGCAATGGTTAAAACAGCATCGGGCTGAAGGTTATAAAATACATTGGATAATTCCATGACCCCCAAACCGGTGGTCTTCGCCATGGCGGTTTTGTTTTCCCCTTCCAATACCATGAACACCTTTTCATTAATGGTAAATCCATCGTTCTCAATAAAGTTCACGGCATTTCCATAGCGATCCAACAATGCAGAACCCGCCACCACCAATTGCAATTCGAGTTTTGGGTGTTCTTTAATGCCTTGTAGAACTGTCTTCACCCTACTATAGGAAGGTCGGGCAGTGATAACCGCGCATATTTTTCTTGGTTGATTCATTTATTCAATATCGTCTTCATTCAAAAATTCCCATTGACTCATATCCTTAGTGAGTTTCTTTCCCAATGTTTCTTTAAAACGGGAAGCATCCATACCAAACCCTTTGGGTTTTTTGGCCTCTAAATCCTCGAATGATAGTATATGTCCTTTGGGAAGTGATTTATTTACGGCTAGTGATTTTTCAAAAATACCTTTCAACTCAGTAAAAGCACTATTGTCCGTCTTGTCTATGGAATGCTTCAATGACTTGGCAATGGCGTTAGCACTTTCCACCAGTTCTTGGGTCTCTTCCATCGTTAGGGAAGAGCTAACATCGGGACCAAACATGTCCTTATCAAAAACCACATGAAACTCTAAAATTTCTGCACCCAAGGCAGTGGCCGCGACACCCGTTGCCACCTTTCCGGAGTGATCGGAAAAACCAATTGGCACATCGTAGCGCGTCTTCATTTCCTGGATCACATTCAATCCATATTGTTCGGGTTGTGTGGGATAACTCGTGGTGCATTGTAATATTGAGAAACTGGCGTTTCGATCTTTCAAAAATTCCACAGCAGCATCCAATTCTTCGAATGAACTCATCCCGCTTGAAATAATTATCGGCTTCCCGGTGGCTGCTACTTTTTCAAGTAGCAAAAAGTTGGTCACCTCTCCACTGCCAATCTTGAAGACCTCAACCCCAGCAACTTCCAAAACATCTACGGCAGAATTGCTAAATGGACTGCTTATAAAAGTGAGTCCTGCTTCCTTACAGCGTCTGCCAATATCGATCCATTGGGCTTGGGTAAACTCCATTCGTTTCCAGTAGTCGAAGCGGGTTTCGTCCTGTTCAGAAAACTTAACCCGAAACGGTTCGTGAACACTACTCTCGGCTTCCGCGATATGCGTTTGGAATTTTATGGCTGTTGCACCCGTTTTGGCCACGGCTTCGATATAAGCATGTAGCATACCCAAACTGCCATCATGGGCTTGTCCTATTTCAGCAATGGTAGTGATCAAAGAAGGTATATAAGTTGATTAGGTTCTCAAAGGTACTATTTTTTGGGAATGCCCTACCAATCCATTTCAGAATAAAAATTCGTCCAGATCTGGCGGGTTTCCTTTTTAATCTTGGTTATTTCTTCCGGTGCAAGGCGGTTCTTCCAGGTATGAACATTCGCCCTGGAATCCCTTTTGTGGATACTATCGGAACGATGGCCTTGAGTGGTTTTTTCAATTTCCTCAAGGACCCTTCCCGACCAAGGAACATCTAAAAAAGCAAACAATTTGCGAAACTCTTCCTCTGGAGATAGGGATAGTGCCTCGTGGGTTACAAAGTACCAGCGATCGCCATAATGTTTGTAATATTGCTGTACCACACTGTAGAAACAGTTCCATAGCAAAATTCCTTGGTCAATGATATCGCCCGGTTGTGAGGACATTGTTTCGATGTCCTTGGAATAATCCTGTAAATAACGTTGGATCAATTCGGGCTGATTCCAAAAATCCTGAAAGTCGAATTGCCAATCTTTCACCTTCAAACTTGCCACGAAGGCAGCCGGATGGCGAATCACCACCACCACATCACAATTCATCCATTCATGCATCCAAGGAGCCGAAAACAAGGCTATAGGATCCTTAAAAACGGTGCGACGGAGCCATCGGGATCGCCACTCCTTCACCCAACCCAGGATAGCCCGTTTATTTGAAGTTGACTTGATTTGTTGTAAGGAACCCTTTAAAAATGATTGTAAATAAGCGTGGAACAATTCCTCTTCCTCATACCTCTTTTGCTCATTGAAGTATTTAAACCAAACCCCGAATGGAGGCTGTGGACGGGGCCTTTCTGGATTGAAGGGTTCATGCACATACCGGATTAAGGGAGAGGCATTTACTATTTTGCCTACCCAGGTAGATCCAGATCTATGCGCTCCCGTAACAAGTATTGGTTTCTTTGGCATCTTAGGGGTTCAAAAGAAACTGAAATCAAATGAAATTAGTCATACAAACTATCGATGGTATTCAGGTCTTTAAAGAACAGGGGTTTAATTTTTTCCAATTCTGTAGTGGAAAGGTTCCACCATTGCAATGCTTCTATTTCTTGAATTATGGTTTCCGAAAAACGCTTCTTCAGCTCCTTGGCCGGCACACCTCCCACAATACTATATGGGGCAACATCCTTGGTCACCACACTTCCACTTGCAATAATAGCACCATTTCCTATGGTGACCTCTCCTACAATGATGGCGTTATGACCGATCCAAACATCATGACCTATCACCACTTTCTTAACCTCTTTCAATTGAGAAAGTTCGCCATCAAACAAATTTTTGTTGATGTAGGTGGACATATAATGGATAGGATGATTCGTGGTATGAATGGCGACATCGGCTCCCAATTGACAATACTTTCCTATTTGAATGTTCCCATGTAGGAAATTATTATACCCTAATGTGGTACCAAATCCCAATGATACTTTTCCGGAAAAGTTACAGCGATCGGGTACCTTGTTAGCTCCTCCGAAGGTGATATTCTGAACCCCTCTGGAATAACCAGACAGGCTCACCTTATCGCTTACTTTTGGAGTGTTCAAGAAATAATAAAGTACTTTTCTAATGAATCCGCGCATAGGGTTAAATAAAAAGCGTAGTTAAAAATAGGTCTTTTAGGATTAATAGGTTTTATGCCCTTCCGGAAGCTTAAGCCATTTATAAAATAAGGGACGCATCCATTTGTTCATGAACAATCTACGCACTACAAAAGATTTGAGTCCAAAAGGCAATGAGCCACTTTTAGGTAATGGTACTTTTGATGTTATACCGTTTTCCTGCTCTATGCCTTGCCCCATCTCATACATCCACTGCTCCGGTTGATTTCCCATATGGTAGGCGAAATTTCCAATAGTAGCCAAGCGCCAATAACCCGACCTATCGTTGGGCACATCAATATAATCTTTATCTGCTTTACTGGAGTAAGCCATTTTACTGAAGGAGTCTGGAGATCGTCGGAATACTTCCCTTCGCAGTGTGGAAATAAAATGTCCACAACCCACAACTGCGGAAAAATCTTTGCGCTTAACGGTCATTTGATATTTTAGACGCAATTCGTTGGCATACATGGTGTCTTCCCTGCCAATACTACGTGCGAATTTCATCATGTCGTCTGGATTGCAAAGGCCTTGAAACACCAGTTGCCGTTTGAAAAATGCGTCGAATATGGTATTCACAGTATAGTTGGTAAACATAGTACCATGCGGAACGGGTGAAACCATTCCCGCTTCTGGAAAATGCTGATAAACCTCCTCTACTGCTTGCATCCAACCCACTTTAAACAAAACATCACCGTCGCTAATGGTTACCAAGGGTTCTTGGGTTGATTTCGCCAAGGGAATGATGGCATCGATCTTACCCACATTGGTTTTATGATGAATCAACTGATCGATCGCACCCACTTGGTATTGCTTCTGAAGGTATTGCGTTACCTCCTCACAACAACCATTGTTAACCACAGAAAGTACACTCTTCGAATGACGGGTTTTATTACAGGAATCAATGCATAATTTGGTAAAATCAAGACCCTTTTCGAAGTAACCATCGAGGTTGGGCACGTACACAGGAATAATGATGCGATGATACGCTTCATTTATAATTTCTTTATCCTTTTCTGGATTTCTCCCGATACGCATGGTTACGATTTAAAATAGGTTTTTAGGCAATAGAGGGGCCTAAAATATGCGTTAAACTTAGGGATTTTCAAAGACTTTCCGGGATGGGAACGCTCCCAATGATGAGTAGCGTACCTTAACAAACGCTTGGCGATGCGATGAAGGACCCACGGATTGCCGATGCCCGATTCTTTTAAATTATGATACATCTTCAAAGCAATGCCCTCATACAAATTCACTTGTTGTGATAATCTTTGATCGCTTTCGTAAACGCGATAATATGCTAAATCTTCATCGAGATAATGAATGGGATGACGGTAGAAAAAGCGCTGATAAAAATCCTGATCCTCGCCTGCCTTTATGGATTCATCGAAACGCAAATCCTCAGTAAGCGCTTCGCGCTTAATAAGCGGGGTTGGTGATTTAATAAGCCACACGCCCAAGGCATTCCAAAAAACATTGCCCGAACGCAAATGTTTTTTTCCTTTAGCCGGCCCCAAGTGTTTACCGGTTTCCTCCCCATTTTCATCAATAATCTTGCACCTACAATGCACCAACATTACATCGGAGGCTTCTTGAAGGGCCAATACCTGTCTCGCTAACTTCTCCGAAGCCCATAGATCATCATCGTCCAAAAAGGCAATGTACGCTCCCTTGGCCTTTTCAATTCCAAAATTACGGGCGGATGAAATACCTCCATTTTCTTTATAATAGTAATGGCAATTCTCATAACGTCCGCAGGTTTCTTTCGCGTAGGGCACAGACGAACCATCGTCTATGACCAAAATCTCAATATGGGAATAGGTTTGTCTAACAACGCTCTCGATAGCCTTAAGCAAATAGGTTTCCCGATTGTAGGTGGGAATAATAACACTTACCAAAGGTTGCGTTTCCATGGAGCGTTACTTTAAAAATTTGTGCTTGATTCGTTTCAAGATCCCTTTGGGGGTCAATTTCTTTAGTCTGGAAATTTCTTGATGGGCTTTATGCAGCGCTTGCATGTCTTCGAAATACACTCCGAATAATTCCTTCTGAAATCGTTCATCTTCTTCCCTTTTCTTTGCCAAATGCTCTGGTGAATTACTCACGCCACTTAAATCGAAGTGCGCCAATGGATATTCAATGTGCTGAAAGGTGAATTCACCGCTCAACAAACACTTCAAATAAAAAGCACGATCTGCCGACATTCTATACGATTCATCATAGTTCCCCATGCGTTCGAAAACCCTTTTATGGAACAACGTGCTTTGATGGGGCAGCGAAGTTTTCATGAAATAATATGGAGTGATCTTATCGGCAAATATCTTTTCCCCTTTCTCATATTGATAATCGCCATAAACAATATCTCCCCTAAAATCTTTATGCGCAATAAACGATTCTAAAGCATTGGGAGCAGTAAAAGTATCACCACTATTCAAAAAAAGCAGGTAATCTCCTGTTGCTTTGGCAATACCCTTGTTCTGCGCATTATAAATTCCACTATCGGGCTCACTAACCCATAGGTGAATATGCTCGGATTCAGACTCGATATATTCCTTACATCCATCGGTAGAAGCTCCATCGATGACCAAGAATTCATAATTGGTATAGGACTGCTCCTTCACCGATAAGATGGTCGCTTTCAACCCTTTGAGGTCGTTATAATTGATAGTAATGATGGAAACCTTGGGTGTTTTCATTTAACTGCAGTACCAATTATACATTTGTTGAATTCCCTCTTCCACAGAAATCTTGGCCGTCCAACCCATTCCATTAATTTTGGAAACATCGGTCACCTTTCTAAAGGTTCCATCCGGTTTTTCGGTATTGAAATAGAATTTACCACCAAATCCAATAATCTCCTTAATGAGTTGCGACAATTCGGCAATGCTCATATCACTTCCGGTGCCAATATTCACATGGGTATTCCGTACTTCTATTCCATGACCTCCTTGAGGGGCATCATAATGGTGCATCAAAAAAAGGCAGGCTTCTGCCATGTCTTCTACCCAGAGAAACTCTCGCATGGGTTTACCCGTACCCCAAATTTCCACCTGAACGCCATCATGATTCGAAATACCATACGACTTCAGGGTATTCAGTATTTGGTTCTCGTCCTTTGTACCGTCCACCCCTTTTATGGGTAAACGATTCAGATCGCTCCGAATTCCGTCCCAGTCATCATTCTCAAGCAACTTTCCCAAATGAATTTTGCGCATTAAAGCGGGTAGCACATGTGCCTTTTCCAAATCGAAATTATCGTTAGCACCGTACAAATTTGTGGGCATGGCCGAAATAAAATTGGATCCATACTGCAAATTATAGCTTTCGCATAGTTTAATCCCTGCTATTTTAGCTATCGCATAAGGCTCGTTGGTATATTCCAGCACATCGGTAAGCAAATAATCTTCTTTTATGGGCTGCATAGCCTGTTTGGGGTAGATACAAGTACTTCCTAGAAACAATAGCTTTTTAACACCGTGCAAATAACTTTGATGAATCACGTTGTTCTGGATCATTAGATTGTCGTACAAAAATTCACCACGATATGTATTGTTAGCCTGGATCCCACCTACTTTTGCGGCGGCCAGAAATACATATTCGGGTTTTTCGGAAGAAAAGAAATCGGCTACCATTTGCGAATCACGTAAATCCAATTCAGAACTTGCCCGCAATACTAAATTATCGAATCCTTCTTTCTGAAGCAATCGGGTAATGGCACTCCCAACCAATCCGTTATGACCTGCAATGTATATTTTGGAGTTCTTCTTCATGCACTATTCAAAATAATTGGAGGTATTAAAGCCGCCTTCTTTTAAATATTGTTCCTTTTTCATGAGAAGTAAGTCACTTTCCATCATTTCATTTACCAGTTCCTTCAATTCATATTCTGGCGTCCATCCTAGTTTTTCCTTAGCCTTTGTGGCATCACCTATGAGCAAATCTACTTCGGTGGGTCTAAAATAATTGGAGTCTACCTCCAGCACCAATGTACCTTCAGGCAATGGGAAACGCTCATCGGAAGCGGATACAACATATGCCTTTTCTTCTTCCCCTGAGCCTTCAAAACGCAGGGTAACACCAATATGAGCAAATGCCATAATTACGAAATCCCTAACGGTAGTAGTGGTTCCGGTAGCAATGACCCAATCTTCCGGCTGGTCTGCTTGTAGGATCATCCACATCATGCGCACATAATCTTTGGCATGTCCCCAATCCCTTTTGGCATCGAGGTTTCCAATATAAAATCGGTCTTGCAATCCCAAGGCGATTTTGGCCGTTGCCCGAGTTATTTTTCGTGTTACGAAGGTTTCTCCCCTAACTGGCGATTCGTGATTAAAGAGGATCCCATTACAAGCAAAAATACCGTAGGCTTCACGATAATTCACGGTCGCCCAATAGGCATATAGCTTAGCAACACCATACGGGCTTCGGGGATAAAAAGGTGTTGTTTCCGATTGTGGAACTTCTTGGGCCTTCCCATACAGTTCTGAAGTGGACGCCTGATACACCTTGGTTTTTCCTTCAAGCCCTAAAAAACGTACGGCTTCAAGTATACGCAAGGCCCCAATTCCGTCGGCATTGGCAGTATATTCAGGAATCTGAAACGAAACCCCTACATGGCTCATGGCCGCTAGATTGTAGATTTCATCGGGTTTTACCTCATTGATAATACGGATGAGATTGGTACTATCGGTCATATCCCCATAATGCAAAATGAAATTCCTATTGTCGGTGTGGGGATCTTGGTACAGGTGATCGATTCTATCTGTATTGAAAGAAGAAGCCCTTCGCTTCAGTCCATGAACGACATATCCTTTTTTCAAAAGAAATTCACTAAGATAGGCTCCATCCTGTCCTGTGACTCCAGTTATAAATGCTACTTTCATAGTTGGTTTTGCGTTTCAGCATTATGGGTTGAGTAATCGGGTATACAACCCTTCGTAAGCCTTAGCTTGTATGTTTGCATCGAAATGTTCCTCCGCATAGCGCCTTATGGGTTCCGAATCGTATGTGCTCAAGGTATTAAAAAAAGTTTCGATGGCCTTCTTCAGGGCATTGCTCGTTATTGCATTTGCCACTACACCATTAAAACCATTTTGTATGTGTTCCTTCATTCCTCCATTCGGAAAGCTAATTACGGGAGTGCCCGTTGCAAAGGCTTCTAGCATCGTATTGGGAAGATTGTCTTCTTTACTTGGCAAAATGCAAGCATCTGCCGTGGCATAGCAAGCAGCAATCTCCCTAGGGTCCGATTTAAAACCCAAAGGTATAACTTTTACAGCTTCATTAGAGAGTTGAACCATGCCTTTTCCTAGGGTGATTAAGGTAATGGGTACTGATAGGTTGGCTAGGGCATCATTAAGCAAGGCAAAACCTTTTCTATCTATATGCAGGGACCCTGCGGCAAACAACAGTACTTTTTCATTGGGTAAAATCCCCAATTCTTCCCGCAGGCTATGGACCTTGGGATGAAAGACCTTGAGATCGATACTGTTGGGAATCACTATTTTTTCTGAAAAATGATGAAAGGCATCGCTTTTGGTGCAAGCATCCAATAACCATTTGGAGGGACTGGCAATTGCTCCTTGTTTGCAATGCATGAGTGCCTTTTGCTTCAAGGATTTCACATCCTGATCCATTTTTTTCAACAGCCCGTTGGCATCTTGATCGCCTTTGTAATGAAATAGTCCCATGAAGGGATTCATGTCATGTAAGGTCCATACCAAGGGTTTATTTAATTGTGAAAAGAAACGATCGTACGCTACTATGCCCGTTACCATATGAAGGTTGACGATATCCGCTCTCCTGATCAAGGGATGTTTCTCCAGTTCCCATGAACTGAAGGGAGGCGATACCATTTCGTAGGATAGTTGATCTCCATGACTTTCAATTTCTTTCTGAATTTGATATTTCAGGGATTTGAAAAACAAGACAGACCACTTTCTACGGATCCTTGAAATTAATGACGCTTTTCGATAGTTGAAAAAATTATCCTGAATACTATTTCCATCAAAATCAATGGTGAGATCCTTCGATAGAAAAGCCGAGGAAATCCCTTGATCCCGCAAAGCCGTGTGCAATCTCAAAGCAGCAATCCCTGCTCCTCCTTTACTCGAAGTTGTGACCTGCAGTATTCTCATTTCGATTTACCAACCATTTTATGGTACAACTTACGTGAAAATTCTTTGGTATATCTTTTAAAATACACTTTAGGGTATCCATATAGAAAATAATCCTTAAAAACTATGGAAAGGTTTTTAAGCAATTGCCCAGTGGTTTCTTTTTTCTTAGGCTTCCAAGAATGATCCCATAGATGTACGCCGTAGCTATGTTCAGAAACAAAAGAATCCATTGGCTCGCCCTTGTTTTCGTAGGGTAAGGGATAGAAATACTCCTTATCTAAAATCAATTCACCATCAAGCATAGGTCCTTCTTTGAGCATGGGTGTAAAAGTATGCGTAATCACAGGTAAGGAGAATTGATTGAAGGGATTGGTATCATAGAACTCTTTCATTCGCTCTACCCAGTGATTTCCCTTTTCAGCGGCGAAAAAGGCGAAATTAACCCTTCCTTCCACTTCTTCCCCGATAATAAATTTATGAACTAGTAACGGTTCAACGGATTGTATCAAGAGCATATCGGTATCCATGTATATGCCTCCTTCTTTCAGTAATACAGCGGTTCGCACAAAATCTGATACAAAGGCATAGTGTTTTTTCCGAAGGGCATTTTTATAGAAAGGATGTTGGGTATCGAAAAAGTTTCCTTCGTTCCATTCTTTAATTTCAAAATCAGGGCAATGCTTTTTCCAAGACTGCAAACACTCCTGAAAAACCTTGGGTTTTTCACCTTTACCAAACCAGCAATAATGGATTTTCTTAGGAATCATATCACTATCCTTTGGCAAGTTTCTTTTTCATCTGTTTTCTGTAGGCCTTGTAAAATGGACTCCGAAAGGTTAATGGCAACCTTGTTTTGTGATAGGAAGGATTAAAATACTTCCCTTCACGGAACATCTCTTCTACCCAATGGTAGATAAGCCAATCATAATGCTCCGAATAATCCAGTTTCTGGCCTAATCCCATATGAATCTCCTTGATCACTTCCACATTTTCCCTAAGTCTGGGAAGTGAAGATGATTTGCGGTTTCGTATGGCCGATTTTTTATGGACACGTATATAGTTAAGGGGTTCTGCACAAAAAGCAACTTTTCCCACTAAGAATAACCGCATCCAGAACCACCAATCTCCGCAATAGCGAAAACGAATGGGAAACCAAGACAAATCGATACTTTCCTTGCGAATGAGCGCAGAACTTACGTTCATAACGGGGCAACGGTATTTGCCATAAAATTTAAGCAGTTCTGTTCCTTCTTTTAGGTAATCTTGGTTCCAAAAATCGGTTCCAAAACTATCCCACCAAGGGTCCAATACCGTTCTTACAGCACTGGCATTATAGCTTTTGCAATGGGCAAGTACAGCGTCGGTCGATTCCAACATGGGCACCAATTTTTCCAGGAAATTGGGTTCGGCCCAATCATCACTTTCGGCAATCCAAATATAGGTTCCCTGAGCCAATTCAATTCCTTCTTTCCAAAGGCCAAAAGGACTCCCCGAGTTTTCGTTTTTCAAGAGTACATGACTTACCCTAGGATCATCTTGATAGGATACTAGTAATTCCTGGCTCCCGTCGGTAGAACAATCATCCATAATAATGACCTCAAACGAATCGTAGGTTTGGTTCAAAACGGTCTCCAAGCGTTGCTTCAGATAGGAAGCATGATTAAAGTTGGGAACGATGACCGATACGTTGGGGAGGTTTTTCATACTGTAGTTGGAAAATCCATGAACCAAGGCCTAAAGATAGTTTTTATAATTAACCTTTGCCCGATTAAAATGCTTGATCGATGTCTTCACGTTTTCCAAAATTGCCGGTATTGTTGAGTTGGATAAAGGCTTGCTTTATCCACTTCTTCTTTTTGATTTTTTCGAACAGTTTCTTCAGAAAGAAAAAATCCCCGGCTTTCCAACAATCCCATTGCGCAGCCGACTTATATTTTGAGTGAAACGTGAAGCAGGGTGCTCCTATATGGTTCATTTTTATAAATTCCCGATCCAGATGGTCCGCCGGAGGCAACAACTTACCATCTGGGTAGCGCATTTGCCAGACTAGAATCGTATTGGTTTTAACTTGATTAATATGTGCAACAATGTTTGCGATGGCATGCTCGTCAATCAAACGATCATCATCATCCAGAAAAAGAATCCAGCCCTCTTTTACTTCGTCCATAAGGGTATTGCAATACAAATTATAGGGCGCGAATTGAAACTTGGAGCGTTCACTGCCATCATTAGGAGCTTCTGCAATAGGATGCACTTTTACGGTATCGATATCAGGGAATTCCTTTACATATTCCAAATCGTTATCATCGTCGTAAGAAACAATATGCCGAATGTTTTCATAGGTTTGGTTTTCGATAGAAGCACGACAAATCCTGAACCCATTCGGACGATTCGAGGTTCTGGTTAATATATTGATGACTGGGTTTTGGTCTTTGGAGGAGCCCCACCACTTTTTCCACATAGAAAATTATCCCTTTAGGTGATATTCGTTATACAAAGTAAGGAGTTTTTCCAGAATGCTAGCGGCATCATAATTCACCATGACATGATTGCGGTTTCGGTTTCCCAATGTTTCCCATTCCTTTCTCCTGGACAGCATTTCGGTCATTCCCTGTGCCAAGGAATCTTCGCTTCCCGAATTTACAATGATATTGCCTTCTGGGAGCATATCCCTAACCGAACCAACATCGGTAGCTAAAATGGGCAATCCACAACTCTGTGCTTCCAGTAAAACCGTTGGCAATGCTTCACTACGACTAGGAAGTAAATAGAGATCGGCATTTTGATACCGTGTTCTTATTTCCTCACTGGATTTCCAGCCATGAAATACAACATGTTTGGAAATCTCCAGTTCGTCCAGGAGTTTGGTTAGTTTATTTCTCATGGGCCCATCCCCCACCAGATGTAATATTACTGAAAGATCGGGTTGCGCTCCTAGCAATAATTTCAGTGCTTTTAAAGCAATATCCTGCCCTTTCACCTCCATTAATCTGCCCACAGTTAGGATATTGATAGTATCGGTCTCTTCAATGGCTTTCGGCGAAAAATATGCCGTGTCAATACCGTTGGGCAGCGACACCATTTTCGAAGCGGATGCTCCCATTTTCAATAAAGATTCGGTATTGTATTTGGAGATGGAAATAAGGCGATCGGCCTTGGAAAATAGTTTTTTATACATAGCCTCTTTTCCTGGTTTCAACCCTTCGCGAATATCCACTCCATGAAATGTGGTAAACAAACCTATTTGCGCGCCGACATCCTTCAAAAATACCGCTTCGTTCCCCATAAAGCCATAATGCGCATGGACGATGTTGATTTCATTTTCTTCAATAAACTTCAGCAGATAAAAATTCTGAAGGTTCAATGATGATTTTCCGTATTTCAAAAAGTTCAGGGTCTTCAGGTACTTGAAAAACCCTTTGCGCCCCAATTTAGAAACGAGTATCCCAAGCGCACCAAAAAAACGCTTCAACTTATTGGATAGTAGAAGGTCCTGATTGGAAATGCACTTATTATACAGATCGTATTCCTCGAATCCTTTCAAAGCATCCATCTGATCCTTCCGTTTCAGCTTTGTGTAAACTTGAACTTGACAACCTTTATCAATAAGGCCTACGATATGACTTCGTATGAAAGTTTCCGAAATGGCCGGAAAGTCGTGCACCCAGATTAATACGTTGGTCTTCTGTTCCATGATTAATTGGAAGGAAAGATACGGGAAAGCAAAAACTTATTCAATCGGTAAAATCCAAATCCAGCCTTATCCTGAAGCTGATACTTATCTACCCTTCGAAGCAATGATAGGTAAAGACATTCTCTTCTACTAAAAATTCGGGTACGCCAAGCCATTCGGACGAAGCTTTTAAATTGTTGCGGCCTATTGCAACCATGAACAAATCGTCTCATTGCATTGAGATACATTTTCCTAAGGTAGATTCTTCTCTCCTTGGCCTGTAGGATTCCCACTTTTCGGCCCTTGTCATACTTGGCTATATAATACCGAATGGCCACCAGTGCCTTGGCAATAAATGTTTCATCATGAAATTTGTCATGTGCATCTTCTGTATGGTAGTAAAAATCGGCTTCATGAATCCGTTTCACTTGGCAACCAGAAAGCAATAACTGTGTATGAAAATCCACATCTTGGAAACGCATCATGGCTTCGTCGAAACGATTTTCGGAGGTAAGGGCTTCCCTTCTCCAAATCGGACTGGAAATCTGCCAAGGGATCTTATAGGAAAGAAACATGGTAAGATAATTCAAGGTGTTCTCAACTTCGGGATCTTTATTTACGATGGGCCCTAATCCGGTTTCACTCATTTCCTGGGTAGAAAAAATAAGTCCATCAACGGAATCATTGGCTTCGAAATGCTTGCACCGATTTTCGAAACAAGTGGTTGCAATGGTATCATCACTATCCAAAAACATGATGTAGTTGCCTGTGCTGCTTTCAATTCCTAAATTGCGACAAGCATTGGCGCCCTTCTTTCTTTCTTTGGGACGTTCTAACCATTTAAAACGAGGATCCAGATCGCACCATTTTGCAACCATTTCCTTAGTATTGTCTGTACTGCCATCATCGACCACCCAACATTCCCAATTGGAATGGGTTTGGTCCATCATCGATTGAAGGGTACGCTCGATTTTTTGGGATCGATTATAGGTGGGAATGATAATGGAGATCTTTGAATTCTTCAAACTATTGGTCTTTCATGATATTACGATAAATTTCGATCAACTTAAGGCCTAACCGATCGTTTTCATAATTTTCTACTACAAACTCCCGACCCTTTCGCCCCATATCTTTTCTTAATTCTTGACTATTTAATAGTAGTTCGATTTTTTCTACAAAACCGACAATTGCTCCTTCTTCAACCACATAACCTGTTTCGTCGGGCAGCAAACCATATTTCATACCTCCGACTGAAGATACCACTACCGGCAATTCCATACTCTGCGCTTCCTGAATTACCAAACCTTGAGCTTCTGCTCTTCCCGTATTCGGGTCTTTTATGCCAGGCAGTAAGAAAATCGAAGCTTTCTCCATTCTATGTTTAATAATATCCTGCGGTTGTGCTCCCATAAAGGCTACATGATCCAAAATCCCAAGATCTTTTGCCAGATCAACCAAGCTTCCTTCCATTTCCCCAGTTCCGATAATAGTCAGTTTTATGTCCTCATACCCTTTCCGTACTAAATCACCTACAATTCTAATAGCTGTATCAGGTGCTTTTAATGGGATCAAGCGGCCACAAAAAAGGAGCTCATTTCCCTCTCTGGACGAACCTATCGATTTGAAATATTGAGTATCCAATCCTACAGGAAGAATGTGAATTTTATTTCCATCGACCTCCATAATCGAAAGGGCATCCTTCAAATATGGGGTGTTCACCGTAATGGCGTCGCTAAATCGAAAAATATGTCGGTATATCTTTCGATTGCGTTTTATTTGATTGGGAGCCAAACCATACCCATGAAACGTGGTAACCAAAGGAGTTGATTTTAGAACCCCAAGGTATTTAAGATAGGCTATACGCTTGGCGTTTACACCAAAATGAACATGTATGACATCGAAGTCCCTTTTGTTGGCAAACCATTGAGCTTCGTAAAAAATGGATAAGTCCAATGCTTTTTTGCCAAAACGAAAAACATGTAAGGCTGATAAAAATACTTTTAAATTGATCCTAGTGAGGTTTCCTAACGCATAGCCCAAAACAAACAAAAGTCTTTTCACATAAGAGTTCGGTTTCTGTCTAAAAACAGTGGTGCGCGACATTAAATCATACTCACTCACTTTCGGGTGAATGATTTCCAGATTA
>JAHQVM010000020.1 GCA_019634365.1 Flavobacteriaceae bacterium
CATAGACAGTGAATTGTTCGGACACGAAAAAGGGGCATTTACAGGAGCGACCGCTACCCGAAGTGGTTATTTTGAAGTAGCCAACGGCGGAACCATATTTTTGGATGAAGTAGGGGAACTCCCGTTGCCTACTCAGGTACGCTTACTCCGTGTATTGGAAAACGGGGAATTCCTAAAAGTAGGATCTTCCAAAGCGCAAAAAACGGATGTACGTATCGTAGCCGCTACTAATGTAAACATGGCCGAAGCCATCGAAAAAGGGAAATTCCGTGAGGATTTGTATTATCGTTTGAGCACGGTGGAAATCACCTTACCACCCCTGCGAAAGCGTCATGAAGATATTCACTTATTGTTCCGAAAATTTGCTTCCGATTTTGCCCAGAAATACAAAATGCCCACCATTCGGTTGGAAGATGCAGCAGTGAACCTTTTGCTACAATACAAATGGGGTGGAAATATCCGTCAGTTACGAAATGTAGCCGAACAGATTTCCGTCTTGGAGCAAAACAGGACTATCTCCTACAATACATTAAAAAGCTATTTGCCCGACGTGGGAAGCAATCTCCCGGCAGTCATCAACCAGAAAAAGCCGGAAAGCGATTTCAGCAATGAACGGGAAATCCTTTATAAGGTGTTGTTCGATATGCAGCGCGACATCAACGACCTTAAGAAGCTTACCATGGAATTGATGAAGAGCGGCAATACCGACACGGTTCGCGAAGAGAATTCCACCCTTATCAATAAAATCTATTCCGAAGAAACCGATCACGAAGCACAATTGGCCGCTATTGTTGAAGAAGAAGCACCACATTCCTACGATGTGGAAGTAGTGCCTACCACTCAAGAAAATGGAGTAACCGAAGTATCTGAAGATAAATATCACTTTGCCGAGGAAATCCAAGAAGAAGAAAACCTTTCTTTGCACGAAAAGGAACTGGAACTCATTAAAAAATCGTTGGAAAAGTACGATGGCAAACGCAAGGACGCTGCTAAGGAATTGGGCATTAGCGAGCGTACCCTTTACCGAAAAATAAAACAATACAACCTGTAGCCTACGGCATCTATGAATCGAATTCTTAAAATCTCACTATGTCTCTGCTTGGTTGCTATGTTACAAGGCTGTAAGGTTAAATACTCCTTCACGGGGGTAAGTGTAGGAGCTGCCGAGACTTTTCAGGTAAACAACTTCATCAACAATGCCGCCTTGGTAGAACCCAGGGTTGCTAGGGATTTTACACTGGCACTTCAGGACATCATCCTTACACAAACCAGCTTAAGCCTTACCCCTTCCAATGGTGACCTTATTTACGAAGGGGAGATTACCCGCTATTATGTTTCCCCTATCACAGCCACTTCCCAAAGCACGGCAGCCCAAAACCGACTGACGATGGAAGTGAATGTGCGCTATACCAATACCCTAGATTCTGAAAAGGATTTTGAGGAAAAGTTTTCCTTCTATTTCGATTATGAAGGAACCAATCAGCTTATCGGTTCTCAATTGGATGAAGCGCTTGAGCTTATCTTTGAGCGATTAACACAAGATATTGTAAACAGATCCTTGGCAGACTGGTAATATGAATACAGAAACCTTCACATATTTGCTTGCAAATCCGCAAACCATCCATCCAGAACAGGTGAAGGAACTCGACACTCTATTACAAAAATACCCGTACTTTCAGAGTGCACGTGCGTTGCAATTAAAAGGACTGAAAAACCAAAACAGTTATCTCTATAACGATGCTCTGAAATTGGCTGCGGCGCATACCACAGACAGGGACATCCTTTTCGAGTATATCACCTCCCAGGATTTCATTCAGAATGATATTTCGGAAACCATTCTTCAACAAAGCGAAGCTGTAAAGCAGATCGAAGTAGTTTCAGAAAACATTTCAGAACAAGTTAGCAAAGAGATCCATGAGCAATTGCAGACCGAAATGAAAAAGGCTGAGGCCATCCTCAATCCCGATCTATTCGAACGCAAGGCCACCCCAATTGCTGTGATCCCTTCCGAAGTGACAGAAGAAAAGGAAGAGACCCCGGAAGATGTACTGGAAATGGACCAACCCATTACCTTCACTAAAAGTGATACACATTCCTTTAGTGAGTGGTTAAAGCTTACCCAAGCGCAACCCATAGAACGGGAAGAAAAAGAGGAAGAAATAACAGCGTCGGATCTTCAAAAAGACCGGGAACGAAAATTTCAATTGATTGAGAAGTTTATTCAAGAACGACCCAAAATTGAACCCAAGGAACCTGGAAAGAAAAACAAAAACCTTGCAAAGCCTTATACACAGGCTCCCGACCAACTCATGACCGAGACATTGGCTAAGGTTTATTTGCAACAGAAAAACTATAAAAAGGCCATTCAAGCCTATAAAATTTTAATTTTGAAAAATCCCGAAAAAAGTGGTTTCTTTGCAGACCAAATTCGGGCAGTCGAAAAATTGATTAAAACAGAAGAACAATGACGCAATTTACCATATTTTTAGTCCTAATCGTTTTCGTAGCGTTTTTGCTAGTAGTGGTTATCATGGTACAGAACCCAAAAGGAGGAGGATTATCCTCCACGTTTGGAGGTGGCGGAGGCCAGCAATTGGGAGGTGTAAAGAAAACCACCGATTTCCTAGATAAAAGTACTTGGACATTGGCCATCATTCTATTGGCCTTAATCCTGCTTTCTAACATATCGTTATTCGACGGACAGGGAGGCACACAGTTTATAGATCAAGATCAAATAGAAAACGTTACCCTTCCAAGCGATAATGGTAGTGGAACCGAAGGATCTACCGAAGGCACTGAAGGTGGTGGAGGTCAGTAATTCCACGAAATAAAAATATTACTAAAATGCCAACTTGTCATAAGTTGGCATTTTTTGTTTCAATTTGACAGAAAAAAGCCCTTGGCACAATTTCTGAAAAAAGGCAAAACAGAAAAATAAAATCGTAATAGTAACTTCATAAAATATAGTTGAAAATGGCATTGAAAATCCAACCACTTTCAGACCGCGTTTTGGTGGAGCCACAGGCTGCCGAAACCCAGACCGCTTCTGGGATCTACATTCCAGATTCTGCAAAAGAAAAACCACAACAAGGAAAAGTTGTTGCCGTTGGCAAGGGTAAAAAAGATCACGACATGACCGTTAAGGTAGGCGATACTGTGCTCTACGGAAAGTACTCCGGCAGTGAGCTTAAATTCGACGGTAAGGACTACTTAATCATGCGCGAGGATGACATTCTCGCCATCATATAATTTTCTCAACACAAAAAGTTAAACCAATCTGCCTATAGCGTATAGCTTATGGCTTAAAGCATTAGATAAAAATGGCAAAAGATATAAAATTTGATGTGGAAGCACGGGACGCGATCAAACGCGGTGTGGACGCATTGGCAAACGCAGTAAAAGTAACCTTAGGACCTAAGGGACGTAATGTTATTATTAGTAAATCCTTCGGAGCTCCCCAAGTAACCAAAGATGGAGTTTCCGTAGCCAAGGAAATCGAATTGGAAGATGCCTTGGAGAACATGGGAGCGCAAATGGTGAAGGAGGTTGCTTCCAAAACCAATGATCTAGCCGGTGACGGTACCACAACCGCTACTGTTTTAGCACAAGCCATCGTAAAAGAAGGTCTTAAAAACGTAGCCGCAGGAGCCAACCCAATGGACCTAAAGCGCGGTATCGACACAGCTGTTGAAGCCATCGTTGCAGACTTGGAAAAGCAATCCACCAAAGTAGGGAACTCTTCCGAAAAGATTCAGCAAGTTGCTTCTATCTCTGCTAATAACGATGACCAAATTGGAGACCTGATCGCTCAAGCTTTTGGAAAAGTAGGTAAAGAAGGGGTGATCACCGTAGAGGAAGCCAAAGGAACCGAAACCTATGTGGATGTGGTGGAAGGAATGCAGTTCGACCGCGGATACCTCTCCCCTTACTTCGTTACCGATAGCGACAAAATGCAAACCGAATTGGAAAGCCCAATGATCTTGTTATACGACAAGAAGATTTCCAATATGAAAGACTTACTTCCCGTATTAGAACCGGTGGCACAACAAGGAAAATCCTTATTGATCATCGCCGAAGATGTGGAAGGAGAAGCCTTGGCAACTTTGGTAGTAAACAAATTACGCGGGGCGCTTAAGATCGCTGCTGTAAAAGCTCCTGGATTCGGGGATCGTCGTAAAGCCATGCTAGAAGACATTGCCATCCTAACCGGAGGAACCGTAATTTCTGAAGAAAGAGGGTTCACCTTGGAAAATGCAACGGTTGAAATGTTGGGGACTGCCGAAACAGTAACCATCGATAAGGACAATACGACCATCGTAAACGGTGCTGGAAATAAAAGCAACATCAAAGCCCGTGTGGGACAGATTAAATCTCAGATCGAAACCACTACGAGCGATTACGATAAGGAAAAACTACAGGAACGTTTGGCCAAATTGGCGGGTGGCGTTGCCGTATTGTACGTAGGTGCCGCCTCCGAAGTAGAAATGAAAGAGAAGAAAGACCGTGTAGACGACGCCCTTCACGCAACGCGCGCAGCAGTAGAAGAAGGAATCGTTGCCGGTGGTGGAGTCGCCTTTGTACAGGCCAAAAAGGTACTGGACAAGTTAACGACAGACACTATGGATGAAGCTACCGGAATCCAGATCGTAGCCAGAGCCATCGAATCCCCTTTACGAACCATCGTGGAAAACGCAGGAGGAGAAGGTTCTGTAGTGATCAATAAGGTGATGGAAGGCAAGAAAAACTTCGGTTACAATGCCAAGAACGATGAATATGCCGATATGTTAAAAGCAGGTATCATCGATCCTAAGAAAGTAACCCGTGTGGCCTTGGAAAATGCTGCTTCTGTAGCAGGAATGATCCTTACTACAGAGTGTGCCTTGGTAGACATTAAAGAAGATGCTCCTGCCATGCCTCCAATGGGTGGCGGCGGAATGCCGGGAATGATGTAATGCGCAGCGCGCATAGGCAAAAATAAAATTCGAAAGAGACCCTCGCTTACCGCGGGGGTTTTTTATTTGCCAATAGAAAGCGGTATTTTAGTAATAGTTATTAAAACGTATGAAAATACTGCTACTAGGAGCAACAGGAAGCACTCATCGAATCCTCCAACCTCAACTGGACCGTAGTTCGACCGGTGGGATTAACCAACAGTAATAAGAAGCAATCCATCAGGGAATCCATGAAAAACTTACCCAAACCAAGTTTGACGATCTCCAGAAAAAGTGTGGCTAACTATTTGGTGGATAGTCTAGAGCGAAAAGATTTGACACAGAAAAAAGTTACCATCTCAAAAGGCCAAATTTGTGATCATATGAAGAAGAAACACCTCATCAGCATAGGAGCATTACTCGGAATTGCACTTTTATTATTGGCTGTATTTTTCTACCCAAAACCTAAGACCTTCCCTGAACCTCTGGGTTATGTTTCCGATTATGAAAATGTATTTACACCTATCCAAAAAAACAGACTGGAAGAACGCCTGTCCAACTACGAGGCAGAAACCTCTCGAGAAATTGCTGTGGTCACCATAGCGAGCACGTCACCTTACAATAACATCAACGATTACGCTACCGATTTGGGCAATGAATGGGGCGTTGGAAAAGAGGATATCAATAACGGATTACTGATCGTATTGTGTAAAAATTCGAGGGAAATTAGAATCTCCACGGGCTATGGAACCGAAAAATCACTCACCGATTCCATCTGCCAAAGGGTTATCGATAAAACCATGATTCCCTATTTCAGGGAGGGCAATTATTTCGACGGTATTGATGTAGGATTGGATGAGCTAATGCAGTATTGGAAATAAATGCGATTGGAATTTACCAACTACTCTACCACATCATAAAAATACTCGGCTCTAAGGCGTTCTTTGTTCAAAAGCGAATCCACAAAATAGCTTTTACGGTGCTTATGAATGCTTAGTCCCTTATAGTCTTGAAATTCTAAATTCTCGATGAGACTATAGCGTCCGTTGTGCAACACCCTATTGGCCACACAGCGGTTTCCGTCATCAAAATAAAACCACCAAACATCTTCGGAATTGGGATAGGTTACTTTCATTTCGGAAACAGGTACCGAATCGAACAACACCTTTTTCCCAGTATATTCCATTGCTGCTTCGCTAACTTTCAATTTAAAAGGCTGAAAGAACACAAATTCAGCAGATTGTATGGTCTTGAGTGCCTTTTTATGATTTATAGAATCCGTTACTATAGAATCATTTATTGTTGTGAAAATCTCATTGCCGTTAAAGGAAATTTCACGTACGGCTCCATCCCATATTCCATGAATCCTAGTTTTATATCGGGGTTTCTTGGAAAAGGTATGATACTGTCGGTCTTGCGACTCCAGGTATCCGTTTTCATCGAACAATTTGACAATCTTCCGAATTTCGACAACTTCCAAATTCTCATAGTTTTCCCAACCGCCATGTGCTTGGATGCTACCATCCACAAGTTCTTTTGGAGTAGGTTCAACTTCCTTGGCACAGCCGCAAATGAGTAGGAGACTAAATAGAAAAAGTATACGCATGGTTCGTGTGATTTGAAATTCGAAAGTACAAAAAAGCCCACGAGGAAAATCTCATGGGCTTCAAATTTCTAATATATGCTATGGTTAACGACCGCCGTCGCCTTCCATTTTATGGTCTTCTTTTACATCTTCATCGCGATACTTACAACAGGCATGCACCGAATTATAAGCTTCTTCTGTCGCCTTAATTTCCTTGGTATCATGACCTACGGCAGCAATATTCTCCTGAATCGTGGTAAGATCGGTTTTGCGTTCATCATAAATTAAACTCAATTCATGGGTGTCTAAATTCCAAACCGCAGATTTAACGCCTTTGGTTTTCAACGAGGCCAACTCAATTCTTTTCTTGCACATCATACAAACCCCGTCTACTTCCATAGTAGCCTTGGCATTTTTGTTCTGGGCCCAAAGCCCTGTAGTGACTAAAATTAATGCGATTACAAGTATTCTTTTCATGTTATTTAATTTTATAGCGCAACCCTGCATAATACATACTACCAAATATCGGACCATAAACCAAAGTAGTATCAAAATAGGTTGCAAATGGATTTTCTGCATTTATAATCGGCTGGTCCTGCCGTACATCCGTTATGTTCTCTCCTCCCAAATATACTTCAAATCGGGGAGAAAACACTTTGGTAATCTGTGCATTCAAGGTTCCTACGGTGGGTGTCCTGTTAGGCAATTGAAAAAATTCTGGACTGGTTGCCGTAGATGGATACCGTTGCGAATCTAACCAATTAAAGGTAGTGTCGAATTTCCATTGTGCACCCTTGGCATTCTTAGTGGTTTCGTACCCTAGATTGGCAAAAATTCGATTCTTCGGTGTTAAGGGCCGTTCCAGTCTTCCGGAAATATAATCGGTGCGAACATCGTAATATTTATAGGCGAACCGAAGATCTACCCGTTCCACCGGATTGTAATTGAATTCTACCTGAAATGAATTCGCAAAACTCTCCCCCCTAAGGTTATAAAAGCGAACATTTTGAGGGTTTTCCCAATCGACCACTACCTGATTCTGAAAATCGGTTCGGTAAAAATCAAAGGTGACATCTGCCTTTCTTCCCAAAAGATTAAACCCTTGCAAATAGGAAAACCCATAGTTCCAGGCTACTTCGGGATCCAATCCATAAATCTTACCATCAGTATCTAAAATATTGATGTTCCGACTACTGGAAAACAACCTCTGATTTTCCGTAAAGATATTGGCACTTCTTCGCCCACTTCCTGCCGAAAAACGAAAGGCCGACTTCTCCCAAGGCGTATACTTTACGTGCAATCTCGGTGTCACGAAAAACCCTAACCTATTGTGATTATCTACACGCAATCCCGCTTGCAGTGTGAGGGCATCCAAATTATCATATGAATACTCGACAAATGCTCCTACGGAGTTTTCGGTTCGCTCATAGGTAGTTTCATTCACATCTTCATCGTAATGATCGTAAGTAAAGCTCAAGCCTGTTTTGATCTTATGTCGAGAATCGCTTATTATCGTATTATACAAAGCATTACCATAAAAGCTCCTGTGAATGATATTGTACGTATTCCTTCCGAAAAAGGATTCCTGTTCATGGTAACTCACCGCAGACTGTATTCCAACGCTTTGATAAGGAACATTGGGATTTACCCATCCCAATTTATGGAATCCATCGAACCTTCGCGTCTTGATCTCACTCCCCCAAAAAGGCGATTCCATAGGGTTGTCACCTTCATTAAAAGATTCCTGCCCTGCTTGCTTTTCATCATCCATATAACGGAGGTTAATAAAGCTCACCCAACCTTTTTCCGGATCCGTATATTGCCAACGATTCATAACATTTACCTGACGCGCCAACGGCAAATCCAGAAAGTTATCACCATTTCTATCAAACTTTCTGTTTCGAAGGTTGCCATGAATATACACACCAGTAGCCCATTTGTTTCCCACATCGGTGTTGAAATGGGTGTTTAACTCTTTCCTACCATTCAATCCAACAAACATATTATGATAAAAAGAGAAATCTTTGGAAGGTTTTTGCAGCTCTGCATTGATTTGCCCAGCGATGCTCTCAAAACCATTCACCACACTACCCGCACCTTTGGTAATCTGAATGCTTTCTACCCAAGTTCCAGGAATAAAACTCAAACCATAGGCTTGGGCCGCTCCCCGGATTGAAGGGATGTTTTCGGTAGCAATTAAAATATTCGGACTTTCCAATCCCAACATTTTAATCTGTCGGGTTCCCGTCACCGCATCGGCAAAATTCACATCGATGGACGGATTGGTTTCAAAACTTTCGGAAAGATTGCAACAAGCGGCTTTCAGCAGTTCATCACTGCTTACCAATAGGGTGTTTTCAGCTTTTAGAAAGGATCTCGCAGATGCCTTTTTCCTTGCTGAAACTGTCACCTCATCCAAATCATTGCTGGCTTTCAGTGTATGCGTTATTCTTCGATTATTGGTAACCGTTAGGGTATCGGTTACATAACCCACATAACTAATGACCAGTTTAGAATAGGAGGCCTCGTAAACAATACTGAAATTGCCATCCAAATCGGTTACAGCTCCAATATCCGAGTCCAACCACACGACATTTGCGCCCAAAAGCCCTAGACTGGAATCACTCGCACCGTCTAAAATCCTTCCTTCTAGATATTCTTGCCCCATAGCTCCAAGAGGTAAGAGCCACAGCATAAACAGCCACCTTTTCATAATAGTGTTGGATTTAACAACATGACGATGGCCATGGCGATCATTATGGTATTTTCGATAAAGGTCGCCTCCGTCATTGGCAAATTGAGTGCTGTTCCTAAACAGGCACATTTAATCTTTCGTTTGTCCAACAAGGTTCGGGTTACCCCAATCGTTGTTATCCCGAGAACCACTAAAGTGACAATTAACGCCCATTGCAATTCGATGCGCATTAGGAAAAGCAACCCCAGAGCTACCTCAATAAATGGATATATCCATGCATAAAAAGGAACCGCTTTCGCCAAGGGATCGTACATTTTGAACGTAGGTGGAAATCCTTTTAAATCCAGTAGTTTGAAAAAACTGAAGACAATAAAGAATAACCCCATAAAGTCGAACATAAATGATGCCCATTGCCAATTTTTATAATTGAGCAAAAAAGAAGCCACCAGTAGATACCCAAATATGAGAAATAAGGGTCTTAATTGTTTTAATTTGGAAGTTTGCGGTTCCTCCAAAAGGGTCCCGATGGATGCAATCTGATACTTGGTTCCGATTGCTGATTGAATTTCCGCAGCACCTATCGGTTTTTCTGAAACTACAGAAGCCTTACCTTTCTCCAGATCGACCGAAACCGAGGTCACACCTTCGACTCCACTTATTTTTTTATGAATGGTATCACGGCAACCGTTGCAGGTCATTCCCGATACCAAATATGTTTTTGTAATCATAATTTGTATTTGATGTTAGGTTTAATTCCATACAGAAATTGATCCCAGTGGGATCTATGGAATTACATCAAATAAGGAAGGTTTCGTACAGCACATTGAGGTCTTCCAACAAGGGAGGCGGGCTGTAGTCTTTAAAATAATCCGGGTTTTTATCGTAAACGGTTGCTTCTTGAAGCAAAAATACCGTGATGAAGGTAGCGGCGAAAATAGGATCCAGGTTCAAGTCGAAGGAGACATCGGCGAAGTTATCATCTACATCTATCTGAGTGTACTTATTGTCGCAACATCCGTGATCTTCCTCTTCCGTTTCATCATCACAACCACTGTCATATGTCATGACCATACCACACGAAAGCACTTCCTGCCCTAGGGTAACCTTGGCCATCATTTCATGGTCTCCACAAAAGTGTTGGGCATAGGTAAGCCCAGAGCTACTCAAGAGCAAAAGCAAGGTTAATAGTATGGAAATGATACGTTTCACGCCCCAAAATTAGATCAAAATTGATCTTCAAAGATAAAAAATACGTTAAAATTACTTGATTTCGTCTGCAACACGACCACATTTTAGCATCACATCACCAAAATATGGGTTACGGATGTCCTTGGTATTGCTCAACCAAAATCCACCCGTATTATTAAATGCCATCGGACAATACTGTTTATAAATCGCTCCCGACTTTAAAGCACCTTCCAACATTCCTTCTAAATGCGAAGTAACATCCACAAAGGCTGTACGTTGCACTTCCACATCCTCACTGTCCAAGATGGTTTGCGCTGCTGTCATAAGCGCTTCCTCCACCCCTAAATTGGCATATGCGGTTAGTAAGCCTGAGGCCTTTTCTTGGGCCGCAGTAGGATCGGTATTCACCAAGGCCGTTTTTAAAGCGTTGTATGCATTATAAACATCAGCCACTTTGGGGTCATTGAATTCGGCCTCCAATTGTGCTGAAGTATGCACTGGTTTGCTCACTTCAACTTCAACCGTTTCAACTTCAGGGGATTTTTTATCATTCTTGCAAGAGACCATCAAAGCAAGGATTGCCACGATGGGAAGAAATATTCGCATTTTCATGGGAAAGAAATTTAAAACCATACAAAGATACACCCCTACAAATTCTTCTGAAAGTAAAAAGCAGGAATTAACAGCAGTAAAAACAACGGCTGAATAAGAAAGCGACGTACATAGAAAAGTGCCATATGCCCACCGGCTTGATCAGACCCCAAGAGTATCCAAAAGAATAACATGAGCAGCACGAACACGCAGCCAAACAACAATGCCGATACTTTAATGACATCGACTCTTTTAAAAATGGCCCAAAGAATACCCAGTGAGATGATTGTATTCAGTAAAAAACGAAAAGACGTATGTAATAGTAACTTGGGCACATCCATATCCGGAAGCACATCGGTACTATGATTGGTTTTAAAGAATGTAATCAATGGATCATAAAATAGATCGGACGCAAAAGAGCGGATGCACACCAAAAGCCCGAACAAAAGAATGACCACAACCCACTGTATCCACTTCATACCTTTTCCTTTTTTTGTTTCAAGCCTCTCACCCAAATCATCCAAAGTAAAAACACCATACCATAAATGATCCCCGGAAAGACCACCGTGTGGAGCATCTCATTGTATTGTGGATATTTGTAAAGTGCAATGGCCAACATAGCAATACGGATAATGTTCACACCATAAATAAGCACGCTACCCGCCAAAATGAATAACAGGGTTTTCTTCCAACGTTGGGCAAAGGCAACCACAAATGCTATAAACAGAATGATGATACTCACTGCATTGCACCCTTCGATAATCCGAGCCAAATAAACACTATTAACAAAGAGCTTCATGGTAGGTTGGGATTCGTGTGGTGTCACCATGGCATCGTACCCCATTCCGTTGAGTACATTGCTGCTTTGTTTGGCTACCAAATGAGTTATAAAATCTGGGGGATAGGAAGATCCTTTAGAACTTTGAAGGTACCAAGAATATAAAAAGGTAAGTACGAGATAGGTTCCCAGAAAGAGAACGACAAACCGAATGACCGATTTATATCTTAAGAAAATGTCTTTCACGATTGTGTTTTAGACCTTTGGTTACTCACAAAAATATAGAAATAGAACTTGGGAGATACATCGTTTTTGAAATACCTTTACCAAAAAATTGATTGCCATGTCATTTAACACCCTAAAACCTACCATAGAAACCCTTTTGTCATCTCCAGAAACTGCTGTTAAAGATAAGCTCACCGGAGTATGTGAATTACTACAAACCACACTCCCTGCCTACAATTGGGTTGGATTCTATTTCGCAAACCAAGCCGAAAGAACACTGCATCTTGAGGCCTTTGCAGGTGAACCTACCGATCATACCGTAATCCCATTTGGCAAGGGAATCTGCGGACAAGTTGCTGAAAGCAATGCCAATTTTGTAGTTCCAGATGTAAAAGCCCAGGACAATTACATCGCCTGTAGCATACATGTGAAGGCAGAGATTGTGGTTCCCTTATTCAAAAACGGAAAGAACATTGGGCAGATCGATATCGATTCGCACACACCAGATCCTTTTTCTGAAGAAGACGAGCGTTTTTTGGAATGGGTAAATGAAAAAGTGGCAGAAATTCTGTAGTTTGCTAAGAATACCGAATACGTATTCCAAGCAATGATAGCATTACTGTTTCTTACTTTATTGTTGTTAATTTCCTACCCTATTTTGGGTTTTCTTATAGTTAGAGCCCTAATCAAAAAAGATAAGCAGCGACTCTACGCAATTTCTTTTGTACTAATTGTATTCCTCCTTGTACCTGGTTTCCTTTGGAGAATATTACCAGGATCCGATTTCCTCTGGGGACCTATTGATCGACAAAATGACAGAAACTTTAATGTTGAATTAACTGGATTTAAGTTTAATGAAAGTAACCTCATTTACGAGTATGAAACGAAAAGGGACTTTAATGGAGATGGCTATTCTATTTGGATCAAAGAAATAGATGAAACCACTGCCAATTATTTCAAAAATCCCAATGAAGCATTTTTCACAAAACATCCAAACACAACATTTCGAAGCAATTGGGAGTCCGAATCCTGGAAGAGAACTCCTTTCGACAAAAAAGATCAAATGTTCTTCGATTTCGCTCACTCATCCTTGGATGAGCTAGATTTTGAACTAGAAGATCTTTTAGAGGAACCCGGGAACTATTATGCTTTTGAATTTTATATGCACAACTACAGTCTCGGGGATTTAAGGGTTGGGAATATTGATTTTTACATTATCTGTCCAGCCAGAAAAATCATGGTTCGAATAAATCATAACACCTAATCCAGATGGAATTGGCGCCTTTACATTCCCGTCCTAATAGCATCTACTGGATTGAGTCGGGAAGCCGAAATCGCAGGAACAATCCCAGAGATAAGACCAATTACTGCAGAGATAACGGTTCCAATAAAAATATTCCAAGGCGATAGTACAAACTGGAAGTCACCCGTCATGGAAGAAGCAATTAAAGAACCAATAAATACCAAGAACAACCCGATCATCCCACCAATAATGGCCAGGATCATGGCCTCGAACAAAAACTGAAGCAAAATGAATTTGTTTTTAGCCCCCAAGGATTTCTGAATCCCAATTAAATTGGTGCGTTCCTTCACGCTCACGAACATAATGTTGGCGATTCCAAAACCACCCACCAATAAGGAGAACAGACTTATCACTCCACCAATTTTATTCATGGTTCCTGTCATATTATCGATGGCATCGCTAAAGCCCTGCAACTGATTGATAAAGAAATCATCAATATCATCGGGTTTTAGTCCTCGAATGATCCTCATTTTCGATGAAAGCAAAGCAACGAATTCTTCATTGTCCACTTCTGCTTCAGGCTTTATTAAAATAAATGGAAAAACGCCCTTGTTGTTGTCACCATAAATCTTCCGCATAAAATTCACAGGGAGAAATGTGGCCACATCCTTACCATCGCCGAAAAGCCCACTTCCCTCCTTCTCCATGGTTCCTATTACCGTTAATTTTCTACCGTAAACCCGAATTTTCTTCCCAATGGCATACTCAGCTCCATCGAAAAGGCTTTGGGCAATTTCGTCCCCTATAACAATTACTGTTGCACCCCGGGTAGATTCTGCTTCGTTAAAAAACCGGCCATGCGACAACTTAACATCTTCAATATTGGTTTGCTCATGCGTAACTGCAATCATTTCTACATTCTCTATCGATCGGTCATCGTACTTCACGGTTTCCCGTTGCACATTCAACTGATACGAAATCCCTTTTATATCGGGCATCATTTTCTTTACCTTCAGATATTCGTCGTAGGTGACATCGGGAAACTGTTCCCATTTCCACTGGGGAACTTCGGTAGGGCCAAAAGAAAAACGGCATAAAAAGATGGTGCTGTTATCCAGCGAACTGAAACTATCGTTGATATCCTTTTTTAAGGAATCTACTGCCGCCAAAACGGCGATGATGGAAAAGATCCCAATAGTAACGCCCAACAAGGACAAAAATGTACGCAACTTGTTGTTTATAAGGGCGCTAATAGCGAAATTGAAACTTTCTTTCAGTACCCGCAAATAAATAACCATACCATCAGGATTAGGAATTCAGGAATCGTTTATGGCAATTCCTCTTTTCAAATTGAAAATAAGACGTTTTGCTAGGCCATAAGTTACAAAATTAGGTCTCAATTATGTACTTTTGCAACTTTAAAACCCGCAACAGAATTTCAATGGCAGACTCTAAGAAAATCGCTTCGGCACTTATCTCAGTATTTCACAAAGACGGATTGGCTCCTATTGTTCAAAAATTAGACGAATTGGGGGTTACCATTTACTCTACAGGTGGAACCGAGAAGTTCATCAATGACTTGGGCATTAAGGTAATTCCGGTAGAAAGTGTGACCGATTACCCGTCCATTTTGGGAGGTCGTGTTAAAACCCTTCACCCTAAAGTTTTTGGTGGAATTTTAAACCGACAGGACAACGAAAGCGATGTAGCCCAGATGGAAGAATTCAATATCCCACAATTGGATTTGGTCATTGTAGATTTATATCCTTTCGAAAAAACAGTGGCTTCGGGTGCTGCGGAACAGGATATCATTGAAAAGATCGATATTGGTGGAATATCACTTATTCGCGCTGCCGCTAAGAATTTCAAGGATACCCTATGTGTATCATCCATGGAAGATTACCAAGAAGTGCTCGAGATCATTACAGAAGGAAAAGGAACTACTACTATGGCGCAGCGCAAACGATTCGCAGCCAAATCATTCAACGTATCTTCTCACTACGACACTGCCATTTTCAATTATTTTAATTCGGATCACGAAATCCCAAGTTTGAAAATAAGTGAAACCCAAGGAAAAGTGCTTCGTTATGGTGAAAACCCACATCAAAAAGGCTTCTTTTTTGGAGATTTCGATGCCATGTTCGACAAGTTGCACGGTAAGGAATTAAGTTACAACAACCTCTTGGATGTGGATGCTGCGGTAAACCTTATGAACGAATTTACTGGAGAGGCACCTACCTTTGCCATCCTAAAACACAATAATGCGTGTGGTATTGCCCAACGGGAAACCGTTCTACAGGCATACCAAGATGCCCTGGCGGGAGATCCCGTTTCCGCTTTCGGTGGAATCCTTATTTCTAATACAGAAATTGATGCAGCAACGGCCGAAGAGATTCACAAGCTTTTCTGTGAAGTGGTGATCGCACCATCTTTTAGCAGTGAAGCTCTGGAAATCCTGAAAGGAAAGAAAAATAGAATCCTACTT
Source organism: Flavobacteriaceae bacterium (assembly GCA_019634365.1). Classification (GTDB taxonomy): domain Bacteria; phylum Bacteroidota; class Bacteroidia; order Flavobacteriales; family Flavobacteriaceae; genus Aureisphaera. Next base: position 15,722 of record JAHQVM010000020.1, read on the forward strand.
ATTCAAAAACTACATATCCTACCACAAACCATTACCAGAAGTTGTTTAAATGGTGCTTTAGTGCAAGATCGGGATAGTATCACCGATTCCATGGATATTATTAAACCAGCAACCCATAGCCAACCTTCACAAAGCGAAATGGACGATTTGTTGTTTGCTTCCAAAATTTGCAAGCATACCAAATCCAATACCATTGTTTTGGCCAAAGGCAAACAATTATGTGCCAGTGGTACGGGACAAACCTCTCGCGTGGATGCTTTGCGACAAGCTATTGAGAAAGCCAAATCCTTTGAATTTGATCTACACGGTGCGGTGATGGCAAGTGATGCTTTCTTCCCGTTCCCGGATTGTGTGGAGATCGCCGATAAGGCTGGCGTAACCGCTGTCATTCAGCCCGGAGGATCCATTAAGGATGAATTGAGCATTAATTATTGCAACGAAAATGGCATCTCCATGGTATTTACTGGGGTACGCCATTTTAAGCACTAAATTTTGTTACATTTGTAGGAATAGCAAACCACGAACTTAAAAATACACATTTTATCTACCACCTATGGGATTTTTTGATTTCCTAACTGAAGAAATAGCTATCGACCTTGGAACTGCAAATACTTTGATCATTCACAATGACAAGGTAGTTGTAGATGCCCCTTCCATCGTTGCTAGAGACCGTACTACGGGAAAAATCATTGCAGTAGGACGCGAAGCGGCCCGAATGCAAGGAAAAACACACGAGAATATTAAAACCATCCGGCCTTTGAAGGATGGGGTCATCGCCGATTTCGACGCCAGTGAAAAGATGATCAATATGTTCATAAAAGACATTCCGGCACTAAAGAAAAAACTTTTAACTCCGTCCTTGCGAATGGTAATTTGTATCCCTAGTGGGATTACGGAAGTTGAAATGCGAGCGGTAAAAGAAAGTGCGGAGCGCGTAAACGGTAAGGAAGTCTATCTTATTCATGAACCAATGGCTGCCGCGATTGGTATTGGGGTAGACATCATGCAACCCAAAGGAAACATGGTGGTGGATATTGGAGGGGGAACCACGGAAATTGCCGTGATTGCCTTAGGTGGGATTGTATGCGATAAATCGGTTAAGATTGCCGGGGACGTTTTCACCAACGACATTATCTACTATATGCGCACCCAACATAACTTATACATTGGAGAGCGCACCGCCGAAAAAATTAAGATCCAAATAGGTGCTGCAACCGAAGATCTAGAATTACCCCCGGATGAGATGGCCGTACAAGGTCGTGACCTTCTCACTGGGAAACCGAAGCAGATTCAGACTTCATACCGCGAAATTGCGAAGGCCTTGGACAAATCCATATTGCGAATTGAAGATTCGGTGATGGAAACCCTTTCACAAACCCCGCCCGAATTGGCTGCAGATATCTACAATACCGGAATATATCTAGCTGGTGGTGGATCTATGCTAAGAGGCTTGGATAAGCGTTTGTCGCAGAAAACCGACTTACCCGTTTACATCGCCGAGGATCCTTTGCGTGCCGTGGTTCGGGGAACAGGAATTTGTTTAAAAAACCTCAACAAGTACAAAAGTGTATTGATTAAATAACAAATAGAGGGCCATGCAGCAGATCATATTCTTTTTCCTTCGGAATAAAAACTTCCTGTTGTTCCTTTTCTTGTTCGTTATTTCCTTCATGCTTACGGTGAATTCGCATTCCTATCACGAAAGCAAATTTGTCACCTCTGCCAATTTCCTTTCAGGTGGTGTATATTCTTTCAAGAGTAACATTACCGATTATTTCGACCTGGAAGAACAAAACGAAATTCTTACCAAAGAGAATGAACGGCTTCGGGCCATTATTGCCAACGGCAGTATAACGAACGAAGGGCTACCTTCTCAAGTACTTGATAGCAATTATAGTTTTATTAGTGCCAAAGTAATCAATAACAATTACGCTCGATCCAAAAACTACCTTACCCTAAACAAAGGAAAACAGGATAGTCTCAAGGTGGATATGGGAGTGATTTCCTCACAAGGCGTAGTAGGCATTATCAATGCCACATCTAATAAATATGCATCCATTCAATCGGTTTTGAACACAAACAGCCAAGTGGTTGCAAAGTTTAAGAAATCGGATCATTATGGAACTTTAAAATGGGATGCTAATGCGACCAATATTGTACAACTGGTCGAAATCCCGCGTTTGGCTCCAGTAGCGGTTGGAGATACCATTGTAACTGATGGTAAATCGACCATTTTTCCAGAGGGCATCCTTATTGGAACCGTATCGAGTTTTGAAAGGAAACCTGATGAGGATTACTACAGCATCGATGTTCAATTGTTCACCGATATGACCAGCGTAAAGCACGTTTATGTTATCTCTCACAGGGATGCTCCCGAGATACAACAACTGGAAAAGGAAGTAGAGAATGCAGAGTAACGAAACCCTAGTTAATATTGTTAGGTTTATCACCTTGGTATTGGTTCAGGTCCTTATTTTGAACCAAGTTAACCTGGCAGGATATATAAATCCGTATCTCTATCCGCTCTTTATTTTGGTATTTCCACTTACCGGAAACAAAAGTTTGCTTATCCTCATTAGTTTCGCACTGGGTTTAACCATAGATATGTTTAGCGATTCCGGGGGTGTTCATGCAGCTGCCAGTATTTTTATAGCGTGGGTTCGACCTGTTGCCTTAAAGTATTCCTTTGGAGTAAGTTATCAGCTGAATACCCTTAAGATTAGTACGGCTCCGTTCTCACAACAGCTTATCTACATCTTCGCCATGGTTTTAATGCATCATCTGGTTTTGTTTTCGATGGAAATATTTAACGTAAATCAGATACTTTTAATTTTAAAATCGACGTTATTCACAGGTATATTCAGTGGGATACTCATGGTATTCTCGGTTTTGTTATTCAGTAGAAAAAGCACGTGAGAAAATTATTACTCCTATTTATCGTCTTGGTGACCGGCGTCATTTTCGCAGGACGACTTTTCTATCTTCAGATTTATGATGATTCCTTCCAACGGCTCTCCGAAGACAATGCGGTAAAGATTGTTTACGATTATCCGCAGCGCGGGTATATTTTTGATCGCAATGGTAATCTACTGGTTTCCAATCAACCTTCTTACGATGTAATGGTCATCCCCAAAGATGTTAAAGCATTGGATACCCTGGAATTTTGCCGCCTCCTGAATATTGAAAAGGAAGATTTCGTTTCCATCATGAAAAAGGCTTGGGTCTATTCCCCAAGATTGCCTTCCCCGGTTATTCCTCAATTGACCAAATCTGAGTATGCGTCCCTTTCTGAAAAAATGTACAAGTACGATGGCTTTTACATTCAGAAGCGTTCCCTTCGTGACTATCAAGTAAACCATTCGGCCAATGTACTCGGTAATATCTCCGAAGTGAATGAACGTATCATAAAAAGGAACCCTTATTATCAGATGGGAGAATTAATTGGTGTTGGTGGAGTTGAGCAACAATACGAAACCATCCTACGGGGTAAAAAAGGGGTAAAATACATTCAGAAAGACAAATTTAATCGTGACATCGGACCGTATAAGCAAAAAAAGTTCGACACCCTCCCCGATCGTGGTAAGGACATTACCTTAACTATCGACGCGGTTCTTCAGCAATACGGCGAAGAGCTTATGATCAACAAAAGAGGAGGGATTGTTGCCTTGGAACCTTCTACGGGAGAAATACTGGCTTTGGTAGCTGCCCCTAATTTTGACCCTGCCTTGCTAGTAGGACGGGAACGTTCCAAGAACTTCACAAAGCTATACTACGATACCATTGCCAAACCATTATTCGATAGGGTTTTGCAGGGAGAGTATCCACCCGGCTCACCTTTTAAGGCACTTACTTCTTTAATTGGATTGCAGGAAGGAGTCATTGATACCGAAGAACGAATTTCATGTCGCGGAGGATACAACTATGGGGGTAAAAAACCCTTGGGATGTCATGCGCACAGAAGTCCGTTGGCCATGGTAGATGGTATTGCGAATTCCTGCAACAGCTATTTTGCTACGGTCTACCGCAGGACAATCGATAAGTATGCTACTCCGCAAGAAGGAATCGACAACTGGAGAAACCATTTGACTAGCTTTGGTCTCGGTAACTATTTAGGATATGACCTGCCCGTTGGAAAAAAAGGGCTCATACCTACTTCAGATTACTACAATCGGTACTATCAGTACCCTAAATACAAGTGGTACACTCCCGCAACCATTTCCAATTCCATTGGACAAGGAGAAGTACTCATGACACCCATACAAATGGCGAATTTTACGGCAACCATTGCCAACAGAGGCCATTACTACCGACCCCACATCATTAAAAGGATAGGAGGGGTTGATACCATTCCAAGTGAATACAGAATAAAACACGAAACCACGATTAACAAGGAACATTTCGGGCCTGTGATTGACGGTCTGTTTGGAGTGTATGAAGATCCTCATGGCACGGCGCATAGGGTTCGGGTACCGGGTATTGAAATCTGTGGAAAAACGGGAACTGCCGAAAATTATACCAAAATTGATGGTGAACGTGTTCAACTTACAGACCACTCGGTATTTGTGGCTTTTGCTCCAAGAGATAACCCTAAAATTGCCATCACCGTTTTTGTTGAAAACGGATACTGGGGAAGTCGTTGGGCGGCACCGATTGCTAGTTTAATGATCGAAAAATATATAAAGGGAACCATCTCCCGAACCGATTTGGAAACCAAAGTTCTTAACGGGAGCTTGGAAGAAGAATATGCCAAACCTCATAGCGGGGAGCCCTTTACCATAAATCAGTAAATGAATACCTACACACGATACGTAAAATTCGACTGGATAACCATACTCCTTTATGTTTTGTTGGTAGGATTTGGGTGGGTTAATATTTATTCGGCTTCACTGGATAACACAGCTACCAGCTTTTTCGATTTCACCCAAGTTTATGCAAAGCAGCTTTTATGGATTGGACTTAGTATTGCTCTCGTTGTCTTTATTTTAGCCATAGATTCTAAATTCTATGAGCGCTTCTCGAGTATTATCTATTTAGTGTCGCTATTGGCCCTGGTTGGCCTTTTTGTATTTGGGAAAAATATTAACGGGGCGACCTCATGGTATGCCATTGGTAGTGCTACGCTTCAACCTAGTGAATTTGCGAAAGCCGCTACGGCACTGGCATTGGGAAAGTACATTAGCGATATTCAAACCAATATGAAGGAGTTTGGGCATCAGCTACGTGCTTTTTTAATCATTGCGATCCCTGCCTTAATCATAATTCCACAACCGGATCCTGGAAGTGCCTTGGTGTATGCCGCATTTATTTTCCCTATGTATCGGGAAGGATTGCATTTTGTATTCTTACTTCTTGGATTCTTTGCTGCTGCCCTATTTGTGGGTACGTTATTATTAGGGGTGCCGGGAATGGCCATCGCCATTGTTTTAACAGCCTTGTTGATCTATTTCTTCAAAAGAAGAAAACGAAAGACCCGTTGGGCTCCCTATGCCATAGCGATTGCCACCTGTATTGGCTTTACCCTATCGGTAAATTACGTTTTCAACAATGTATTTGAACAACGCCATAGGGATCGGTTCAATATTGTTTTGGGGATCGAGGATGATAGCAAAGGTATTGGTTATAACACCAATCAAAGTGAGATTGCCATTGGCAGTGGTGGATGGACCGGAAAGGGATGGACACAGGGTACCCAAACCAAGGGGAATTTTGTCCCTGCACAACAAACCGATTACATCTTTACCACCGTTGGGGAAGAATGGGGCTTTGTGGGCGCTATGGTGGTGGTTATTTTATTTGTATTCCTCATTATACGACTTCTTTTTCTAGCCGAACGGCAGAAATCACAATTCAGCCGAGTCTATGGCTATAGTGTAGCTGCCATACTTTTTATTCATTTTGCAGTGAATATTGGTATGGTAACAGGACTATTACCTACCGTGGGAATTCCCCTGCCTTTCTTTAGCTATGGTGGATCTGGACTTTGGGGATTTACGATTCTGCTATTTATTTTCGTTAGGCTGGATGGCTCCAACTACTATTATACTTAGGCCACAGGTTTACTTCCAATAGTCCAACGAAAGGGTGCTCTCGAGAGATTGTTCTAAGGGATCTGGTAAGTCTTTTAAAAAATCAATCCCTGTTTTAGTTTCAATTATATCGACCGTAGTGACAAAATCGAAATACGATTGGCTGGTATCCCGATTGGGAATTAGAAAAGCAATGACTTTAGGATCCTTTTCTGAATGATCGACCACAATTTTATAGAACTCTTGAGGAATGGAAACCTTTTCATCTCCGATGGTTTTTAAACCACCGTGCAAGACACCTCCTGTGATCACGTAAACCCCATCATGTTCCTTTGCCCATCGCCGCACTTTCTGTTCCAATCGGTTCCAAATACCCGAATTGAATTCGTGATTCTGTGGGCTTATATTACTAGTAAGAAAGGTTTCATTATATGCTTGGTAGGAAAATCGGCGGGCGCCTGCAGGACATAAATGCCCACGATCATATCCCGATCGTTTGTAATTTCGCCAATGAGCGGAACCGCTTTTTACCTTGTTATCCATTTCAAAATAGGGCCGATCGAAATCATTATCCGATAGATGGGTTTTGGCTACTTCATAAGCCACCCATTCCGCTTGCTCATGCTCTTCCGAATACGAAAGGGTATAATAATTATGTTTAATTACCGCCCCTGTTGTAGAATTGGGCATATAATCCATGCCAAATTCTTCCGATTGAGAGGTATTTTCAACCACAGTATTCGAGGAATGGGATGGGACGCGATCTACGTATTTTTCCAGAAAGAAAAGTCCTGTCGTAACTAATAGAACCAAGAGAATGTAGGTGTATTTTCGATTCATCGGGTAAATTTCAAGTTCAAAGGTACACATTCAAGAATCTTGGTCAAAAAAAGTAGCATGCCCTTATCAATGAAGAAATATCAAGGCCTGACGTATGGTCGGAATTTATGAATCCCAAGAAACCTCCATATTAAAGAATCAAGAGTATGTTAAAGTTTTGTTACATTTGAATAATGCGAAGATTATCCCCCTTTTTCTTATGTGCTCTTCTTTGTTTTGCCAGTTGTCAACAAAAAGAGAATAAGCTTTTAACTGTAGATGAGATACATTCTGTTCACCAAAGAATTGATTCTATATCTGAGGACTCCGTATTCTTAGTATTGAAACAGTTGGAGGATGACCTGATCAACAAACCATCTTTGCCGGATTCCTTGCGTGCAGAAAATAATTATTTGCTCGGGAAGCATTATGAGCGTCTTACCAAAATTGATAGTGCAGGATTGTTTTATTACAATGCTACAGAATACATAAAGGACTCTATTACAAAAGAGCGGGAAGGCTACTACTTTGCGTCTGCATGGAGCGCATATTACAGACTTGGTTTATACGCCGATTGCCTCACGCTCTGCAAAAAATTCAAATCCCTGTTAGACCCCAAAACCCAGACAAAATCATTCTCCTGGGCACATTATTGGGAGCAGGTCACGTATCAGCAACTGGGAGATATGGTAAATGCTGAGAAGGCCATTGCCGAACAAGTGGCAGTGGCTCGCAAATACGACACCATTAACTTGTATTCCGCTTTGATTTCTCAGTCAGAATTCAAATACTATCGCTTAGGAAACAAAAAAGAGGCTTATGGTATCCTAGAAAATTTAATAGCCAACGAACACAAAGTCCCGAAAAGATACTTATCCTCCATCTACACAAATTATGGCGTTTACGAATATTATGCAGGAGATTATCGAAGTGCTCTCTCGAATTACCTGAAAGCGCAGAAAGCAGCGAAGGCATATGCTTTCGAAGACCCTGCAGAGCAACTCAATAATCTGGCCAATGGCTATAGCAATATCGCCGAAGTTTATATGGATCTCAATGATCATGGAAGCGCAAGAAAATATCTGGATTCTGTTCGCTCATTGGGGATCGAAAATTTTGATCGGGGAAAACAAAAGAATATTCTGAATTATGAGTTGAGATATGCCATGGAGACTTCGAAGGATAGTAAGAATGTCACCTCAATTATCGAAGAGATCAATGCCCATCAGGATGAACTCTATCAACAGAAAACCGAAAAGGAGTTATTAGCACTTACCAAGGCCAATGAAAAGGAAAAAGTATTGCTTATTCAACAGCAAAACGCACAGATTGAAAACTTGAAGCTTCAAAACAGATCCACCATTCTATTGGTTTCGATTGCATTATTGGGAATTATTGGGTTTTTGTTTTATCAGAGACGAAAGTTGAAATTCGAAAAGCAAAATCTTCAGAATCAGCAACGGTTGCTGCGTTCACAAATGAATCCGCACTTTACCTTCAACACGCTGTATGCCATTCAGAACCAAATAAAAAAGGAACCTGAAGCCGCCACCAATTACCTGCTTAAATTTTCCCGCTTGCTACGGTTGTTTTTAGAGAATTCTTTAGGAGATTATGTTGCATTGGAGAAGGAAGTGGAGTCCTTAAAAAAATATATGGACCTACAGTTGCTGCGTGTTCAGAAGCCATTTCAATATGAATTCAGCTACGAAAATATGGAAGAAGACGAACTACTATTTATCCCGCCCATGTTACTGCAGCCATTCGTTGAAAATTCGATAGAACACGGATTTTCTGATATTGAACACACGGGTAAAATCACCATTACCCTCGCTCTACAAAATAAATTCATTGCTTGCACAATAGAAGACAACGGAAAAGGGTTATCCCATAAAGCAAACGACCAAAAACATTCTGTCTCCACACAACTTATTGCTAAGTTTATTAAAAAAAGCACCAAAAAAGACCTCGAAATTATTGATAAAGGAACATTGGATTCTGAAGGAAGTGGATTATTGATTCGATTCCTCATTCCATTTAAACTCACAGAACATGATTAAGGCCATATTAATTGACGACGAGTCTTTCGTGCGGGATGAAATCCGTGAAAAAATACAGCGAAATTTCGATAAGGAAATCTTGGTAGTTTCTGAAGCCGGTGGTGTTGAAGAAGGTATTACAGCTATTCAAAACAACGACCCCGACCTATTGTTTTTAGACATTAATATGGGCGATGGTACAGGCTTCGATCTGTTAAAAAAGTGTGTGACCAAAAACTTCGATATCATATTCGTAACCGGCTTCGATCAACACGCCATTAAAGCCATAAAAGTGGGTGCCTTGGATTACATCTTAAAACCTATCGATGACGATGAGTTTAAAATTGCCGTTCAAAAAGCTATTGATAATTATCAAAACGAGAACAATCTTGAGAAACTCATAGAAATTTCAAGCGATTACTTTCGGGGAGTGGAAAAAAAGCGCGTCATTCTTAAAACGGCCGACACGGTTTATGCCATTTACGAAGACGACATTATTTATTGCCGTTCTGATGGGAATTACACTACGTTCTATACCCAGCAAATGGAAAAAATCGTGGTTTCCAAACCTTTGAAACAGGTAGAGGAGATTTTGTCCGAAGAAGTTTTTATTCGATGCCACCAATCGTATATCGTAAATAAGAAGCATGTGCTAAAGTATAGCAAACAAGGAGTGTTGGTAGTCCACCTAGATTTTAAAGTTCCCGTCTCCAGCCGCCGTAAGGATTATGCCCTAAAAAGGATCTTCAACTAAAAACGAATATGAAAAAAGCGAATACGAATTTGCAAGACGCGTGTACCAATACAAAAATACCGTTTAAAAATTCAAGAATATCGACTACTATTGCTCCAGTATTAATCTAAAAATTGCGAATTATGAAAAAAGCACTTTCCCTAGTATGTATTGTCATATGCATGCTGTCCTTAGTTTCATGCGAGCAGGAACCAGACGAATTGTTTGTATCTGAAACTTCAGATTTAACTACCACAAGTAGTACATCGAAAATTCCTACTACAAATGCTTGTATAGGTAACACCGACCTATTCGAAGCACAGTTACAGTGGGTTTCAACTATCGCCGTGGCGGTTATTCAAGACCATGCTCTTGCTGAAGCAGAGTTTTACAATGAGTACAATAGTAATGGCAATGTAATTGCTGTCGATCGACTCATTGGACCTAACGCCGTCTACCCAAATTTTAGTTTTGATTTCGAACAGAAATTATATTCTATTATTCAAGGTAATTACAACCCAAATAATTCTACCCCTCCACCTATTCCTCCACATATTGGCGGCCTTGTTTCCAATGATAATCCAACGTCATTCTTGAGCGGGCCAGCCACACACTTTGGAGGAGAAGATGAGACCATGGAATTGGTCAACGGTTTTTACAACACTGTATTGACCGAAAACTGCATCGAATTATTCCTACCCATGGGATTGTCAGATCACGATACATTCGTGTATAGCTCTCACCCGCTGGACACTTCCGATTGCAATGAGGCCATACAGTCTGTAAAAGACTCTAATGGAACTTGGTGGGGCACCTCGACTTCGCCTACTGTTTTAAAAGAGCGCAATGGTATACCTCAAAACACCATTATTGCCAGACCTGTTAGGAGCGGAACTACTCCAGAAGACCCATGCATGTACAATCAGTACAGCGGTATCGATTTCACTCAATTTTTAAACTAAAAACAATTATATCATGAATAAGACACTTTCCCTAACGTATTTATTAGCGTGTGTACTACTTCTCGTTTCATGCGAGCGAGAAACAGATGAAGTTTTCGAATCTGAAACTTCCAATATCTCCAGTACCATTTCAAACGAAAAGAACCCAGACAATGACGCTAATGCCCTAACAGGTTTTAGTTGTTCGGGTACCACAGATATTTTCGAATCCCAATTGCAATGGGTATCTTCAATAACTGTAGCTGTATTACAAGACAATGCCCTTGCAAAAACCGAATTTTACAATGAATTCAATAGTAGTCCCGACGGCACCATTGATATTGATAGGCTCATTGGTCCTGATGCTGTAAACATGCAATTTAGCGCTGACTTCGAGGCAAAGTTACTATGGCATATTAAGAATCCTTTTGGGCACCCAAGTACCACCAATCCTCCTCCGATTCCACCCCATATTGGAGGATTTACAAGTGATGACGACAACCCAACATCCTTTAACACAGAGGAGGCGAATGCTGGATTCACCTTTGAAGTTGGTGATCCCTACCAAGCAAAGCTCGAAGGCTTTTATGATACTATGTTGAATCAGAATTGTGTTGAGTTATTTATTCCCAACGGATTGAATCATAGTGGTGAATTCTATTCCACTTCGCATCCCTTAACGACAGCAACTTGCAATGAAGCCATTAAGTCTGTAAAAGATATGTGGGGATGGTGGGGAGCTCAAACTTATCCATCTTCAGTCAATCAATGGGGGATTTTCAACAACCTTATCATCGCAAGACCCGAGAGAATAGGATTGGTATCAGATCCTAGTAACCCTTGTGCTTATACTCAGTATCCAGGGATTGATTTTACTTTGTTCTTGAACTAAGAACAAAAGGATTATGAATTGCTATGAAACAAAAAGGCCGTTCTCTAGAGCGGCCTTTTTAATTTTTTACATCCAAGACATCCCTTAGGGCATTCCCCATTAGCATAAAGGCTGTTACCAAACTCATAATGGCCAGTCCCGGAATAATGGCCAGATACGGCTTTCCTAAAATAATATAGGCATAATGATCTTTTATAATCCCTCCCCAACTGGGCATGGGCGGTTGTGCTCCAATTCCTAAAAAACTCAATCCACTTTCAATAAGGATGGCACCGGCAAAATTGGCGGCAGAGATAATGATTACAGGCGCCAAACTATTCGGTAAAATATGTTTTGTAATGATCCTCCAATCGTTGTATCCCAGCGCCCTGGCCGCTGTTACATATTGTCGTTCCTTAACACTCAAAACTTGCCCCCTTACTACTCGGGCCACTTCTACCCACATCGTTAATCCTACTGCGATAAATACTTGCCAAAATCCCTTACCCAAAGCCAAGGTTATCGCAATTACCAATAAAAGTGTTGGAATGGACCAGGTAACGTTTATCAACCACATGATGGCAGCATCTACCTTCCCTCCAAAATATCCCGCCAAGGAACCAAAAAAGATTCCGATCACCAAGGAAATGAACACGGCGACGAATCCGATAGCCAAGGATACTCGAATTCCAATTAACATGCGGCTCAGCAAATCCCGGCCATACTTATCTGTACCCAAAATAAATTTCTTCTCAGTAATGTATTGGGTCTTGATATCTTGAGGACGCTGTACATTTCGAAATTGTGAAATGGGATATACTTTTGAAAGACCTGCGGTACCGTCGGGGGTATATGCTACAATTTCAACTCCATCTTCCACCAATTGATAACTCGAAATTGGGATTTCAGTAGTAGTGGTTTTCTTCCCTAAGAAAAACACAGCAATTCGATTCTGTTTTTCCTCCTCCGAGGGTATGGTAAGCATATCTACCGTGAAACCTGGTGCCTTGGAGTGAATGGATAAATGCATTTGATTGGCATTTTGGGAATTATCCGGAGCCAAAGCATAAGCAAAAATGGCAATTAGGGTGCATAGAACCAGGAATATAAAACTAAAAACGCCCCAAAAGTTTCTCTTAAACTTTTGGAGCGCTAGTTTACTTAATGAGGTCGATGCTTTCACATCGTAAATGTAGCTAAATTAGTTTTTAATCTCGGCTACTTTACCACTTCTAATATTGTTCATTTTTAAATCCTGCAATACATTTACGGCTTCCTCTACATAGATATCACCTGCCAGATTCTTATGCCATCTTTTTCGCTTCTCCCGGAGGGTAGTATCCTGCTTCATTAGGGCCACCTCGCTAGGAAGGGATTTATAACTTAGCTTGTTGTCGTAATCATCGATAGCGTCGAATTTCTTGGTTTCTTCCTTTCTTCTATCTATGTCTGCCAAATATTTATCGAAATTAAGATGCACCACATTTTCCTCCCGACTGTTTTTAATCCAAAGAGCATTCTCTTCGATCAATTGCAATTGCGCACTCTGAGCCATTCGCTCTGAACTGCGACGAATCGTTCCTTCATAATCAATGTAACCATCCCACTGCTCATAATCTGCAGGAGAAATTTTGTCATAGGGCAACGGATTGTCATAATCGCGCTCTCCAATGTCTATATAACTGTATCGGTCTGGCATCACAACATCACTTTTAACACCCTCTAATTGGGTAGAACCTCCATTAACACGATAAAACTTCTGGGTGGTCAACTTCAAGGCACCCATATCTCCCATATCGTTCTTGCGCAGCCACTGGTTAAGATCTATCATATTTTGTACCGTACCTTTTCCGTAAGATTGCTTACTCCCAATAATGATCCCTCTTTTGTAGTCTTGCATAGCTGCTGCCAAAATCTCGGATGCCGAAGCAGAGAGTTCATTTACTAGAATTACTAAGGGACCATCCCAAGTAACATCGTCATTTTTGTCTTCCAAAACTTCCTTGCGCTTCCCTCCAGAGGCCACCTGCACCACAGGACCTTCCTTGATAAACAATCCGGCAATATCCACCGCCGTTTTCAAGGATCCTCCTCCATTTCCTCGAAGATCCAATACCAGACCTTCCATTCCTTCTTTCTTCAGGTTTTCAATCTCCTTCTTCACATCGCTTGCTGCATTGCGCTCACCATAATCCTTCATATCGAAATAGAAAGCGGGAAGATTTACCAAACCATATTTCTTTTCGTCTTTTTCGATCATCGTAGACTTGGCATAGGTTTCTTCCAATTCAACCACATCACGTGTGATGGTTTCCTCATCAATACTTCCATCTACGCGCTTTACCGTTAGGGTAACTTTGGTTCCCTTTTTTCCTTTGATAAGCTTTACGGCATCATCGACACGCATACCAACCAAACTTACAGCCTCTTCTTCATCCTCTTGTTGTACCTTCATTAAAAGGTCCCCTACTTCGAGGTGTTCTCCTCTCCAAACAGGACCTCCACTTATAACTTCCACTACTTTAATGTAGTCATTCTTCTTTTGTAAACGAGCGCCAATTCCTTCTAACTTTCCGCTCATGCGAAGATCGAAACGATCCCGATCCGGCGGAGCAAAATAATTGGTGTGCGGATCAAACTCCTCTACTACAACGTTCAAAAATTGGGCGAAGTAATCTTTACGCTCTAGGTCTTCAACGAATTCATAATACTCATCTAAAGAAGTCATCGCCGTGGTACGTGCTTTTTCTTCCATTTCAGTAGTGGAAAGATTGGCATTGTCGCTTTCAATAAATTCTTCTCCTTTTTCTTGAGCTTCCTTCTTGTTCTTTTCTGAATTCTTCTTTTCCTCTACCAAATCGTAGTAATTGGAAATGGCTGAAAATTTCAATTGTTTTCTCCAGCGCTCCTTCAATTCCTTTTTATTCTTGGCATATTCCAGTGCTTCATAATCCACGTTGATGGTCTCATCCTTTGCATAGTCGAAGGGAGAACCCAAAATACTCTTGTAGTATTTTTGTGATTCAGTCAAACGTTCGATGTACCGATCGTACACCAAATTGAAAAAAGTCAACTCCTTATTGCGAATCTGATCATCGATCTCTGTCTCATAGATACTGAAATCCCTGAGGTCCGAGGCCAGAAAATATCTTTTCAACGGATCCATGGTATTGATAAAGTCCTTGTACACCCCTGCGGAGAATACATTGTCCATTTCCTTGGGGTCGTAATGACCTTTATCCAAAACATAGGTAATGAGGTCTATGAGTAATTTATCTTTATCGGGATCATTGAATTCTTTGGTAGTGAAACTGCAAGAAGCTGCAGCTACAAAAACAGCGAGTAGCAATACTCGGAGATTCTTTTTCATTAATCGCATATCGTCATTTTTTATGAACTTCTAAAATATATAAAAAACCGTGCCAAATGGGCATAATGATACTAATTTTTTGTTAAACAGCTCAACGCCAAAATCAAGCTAAAATAGGCCTAAAATCATAATGAAATAACTGTATTTTTGTTACAACTAAATTTCGGTCCTATGTCTAACGAGAAACCCCTCATACTTATTACCAACGACGATGGAATTACGGCTCCGGGCATTCGTGCTCTTATCGATGTAATGAAAGAGCTGGGAGATATTTGTGTGGTCGCCCCAGACTCGCCTCAAAGCGGTATGGGACACGCCATAACGGTAAACGACACCCTTTATGTTGATGAGGTGATCATGGAAAAGGGCGGTCCCCAGAAAGAATACAGTTGTAGTGGCACTCCGGCAGATTGTGTGAAATTGGCCGTGAACGAAATACTGAAGCGCAAACCCGATCTTTGTGTAAGTGGGATCAACCATGGAAGTAATTCCTCCATAAACGTTATTTACAGTGGCACCATGAGCGCCGCAGTAGAAGCAGGTACACAAGGTATCCCTTCCATTGGATTTTCATTACTGGACTACTCCCTTACCGCAGACTTTGAACCGGTAAAGGAATACGTAAAAATATTGGCACAACAGGCCCTTATTCACGGCATGCCGGAAGGTGTGGTCCTTAATGTAAATTTCCCTAAATTGAAAAAGGAGGAAATTAAAGGAATGAAGGTGTGTCGTCAAGCGAACGCCCATTGGGTGGAAAAATTCGACAAGCGAACCAATCCGTTGGGAAGGGAATACTATTGGTTGGCTGGGGAATTTGTGAATGAAGACAAGGGTGAAGATACCGATGAATGGGCCCTGAGACAAGGCTATGTATCTGTGGTGCCGGTACAGTTCGATCTTACAGCGCACCATGCGATTAAAGACATTAACAATTGGGATATTCAATGAAAAAGGAAATCGGAATTGGATTTTTAGTAGGGATTATCTGTACGACCATTGGGGTCATGATTTGCACCTATATCATTGCCCAAGTGAAAGATCTTGGCTTCGAACAAACATTCAAGCTTTACAGTGAATCTGGGAACCTTTGGATGTTGTTGTCGCTCGGGGCATTGCCCAATTTGGCCGCCTTTTTTGGGTTTTTGAGAATGAATAGGGATTATAGGGCAAGAGGTGTTTTGTTGGCCACATTTTTGGCCGCGATCACGGCTTACCTGATCTATTTCGTATAATATGAAGTACTATATCATCGCTGGGGAAGCTTCGGGGGATTTGCATGGATCAAATCTCATCGCAGCGCTTAAGAAAAAAGATACCCAAGCCGACTTTCGGTTTTGGGGCGGTGATTTGATGGCTCAAGAAGCAGGGACACCTGTAAAGCATTATAAGGAACTTGCCTTCATGGGATTTGTGGAAGTCGCAAAGAATCTCAGGACAATTTTACGCAATATTTCCTTTTGCAAAAAGGATATTGAAGCCTACCAACCCGATGCGATTATCTTTATTGATTATCCCGGATTTAACCTTCGCATCGCCAAATGGGCCAAAAAGAAAGGGATCAAAACCCTTTATTATATTTCACCCCAAATATGGGCCTGGAAGGAAGGGCGCATTAAAGCCATAAAAAGGGATGTGGATGAAATGTATGTGATCCTTCCTTTTGAAAAGGATTTTTATGAAAAAAAGCATCAATATCCTGTGCATTTTGTGGGGCATCCGCTAATTGATGCCATTTCAAAGAGGGAACAGGTAAATCCTGAAGAGTTTCGGAAAGAGCATAAGTTGGACGATCGACCCATAGTAGCATTGCTGCCAGGTAGTAGGAAACAGGAAATCTCAAAAATGCTTAAGGTCATGCTTTCGGTTTCACCGGATTTTCCGGAGTACCAATTTGTTATCGCCGGAGCTCCGAGTCAGGAGAAATCCTTCTACAAACAGTTTACCGAAGATTCCAATGCAACCTTCATTCAGAATAAAACCTATGATTTATTAAGCCTGTCTACTGCTGCTTTGGTTACCTCTGGGACTGCAACTTTGGAAACGGGACTGTATAAGGTTCCGCAGGTAGTTTGCTATAAAGGAAACCGTATTTCCTATGAAATCGCCAAGCGAATTATTAAGTTGAAGTACATTTCGCTGGTCAACCTCATCTTGGACAAACCCGCTGTGAAAGAATTGATTCAGCATGAATTCAATACCAAACAATTGAAAGAAGAGCTAACAAAAATTCTAGATGAATACCATAGAGCTGTGCTCTTTTTGGACTATTATGATCTGGAAAACAACCTTGGCGGAAAAGGGGCCAGTGAAAAGACGGCTGAATTGATTTTACGAACAACCCATGCATCCACAGTAGTAATCTAATGGATCTCGAACAAAGGGTTCAATAGTTTCCCAGAGGGGCATAAAAATAAATATAACCGATAAGCCAAATAAGACAAAGCGGGTGAAAAATGTTATTTTCTTATTGGCTGTACTTATTACTCCACTTTCCCTTTCTGAAATTAAAAATGGAGACACTATTCTATTCTCACCCTTGAAGTTCAATGGGTCTGAGTTGGTAAGCAACTTTATAGATTTAAATGCCCTGAATACAAGAAAAAAAAAAGATTGCTATAAGGGCAAAGAGAAGAAAATAAATTACCTCCACAACTATAGGATCTTCCAAAAAAGGAATGGGTTCATATCTCTCTTGCAATAGCATTCTTTTATTATTTACTTCAAATCTATTAAATTTAGCAAACCAAATCTATTTTTCATTGATGAAAAAATTACTGCTTCTCTGCTTACTATCTTTATTACTTGCCTCTTGTGGCTCTTCGCGAAGAACAACCGACACCACCGTAATAGGAAAAGGAACTACCACAGCCTCGACCAAACGGATTTCGAAAGTGGTAAAGCACGCACGCACTTTCGAAGGAACACGCTACAAGTTTGGGGGTACAGACAAACGCGGAATGGATTGTTCCGGATTGGTCTACACTTCATACAAAAGCGAGAATATCGAACTGCCCAGGGTATCCAGGGATATGGCAACCAAAGGCATTCGTATTAAATTAAAGGAAGTGCAAAAAGGAGATCTCGTCTTCTTCAAAACCAACAAAAACCGCAATGTGATTAATCATGTAGGTTTGGTGGTCGAAAGTAAAAAAGGAGATATAATGTTTATTCATTCCACATCTTCAAAAGGAGTCATTGTATCCTCACTGGGCGAAAAATATTGGAAAAACTCCTTTGTGGAGGTACGCAGGGTCATTTAGTTTTACTACCTTTAAAATACTCCCCTCTAATGTAATTACACCTCGGGTGCTTACGTATGAGGTTTATTAATTTTCTAGTCCTAAAGTTAGCGGCTTGTCTAACCTTAGGAACCCTATTGGGATTTTACTTCCCAACGACACCTTCCATTGGTTTATCAATGCTCATAGTGCTTCTAATCCTATTGTTATTGGCATGGATTATAGAAGGCAAAAAACTCAGGCTTGGCCCTTGGTTTGGCGTTTTCACCTTTCTCATTTTCATCGCTATTGGATATCTTAATCTACAACGCAATCAATCCCATTTTCAGCAGAACCATTACGCTCATCATATTGAATTCGATGAACCCTATCCAATTCAAATTAAAATAACGGCCATCTTAAAAGCAGATAATTACCATCACAAATACTTTGGGGAGATATTTAGGCTTCGGGATAAGGTGGTTGAAGGTAATCTCCTGGTTTCCATTCGCAATGATGCCGAATACCCCCTTTTGGAGGTCGATGACAAATTGCTCATAAAATCAAATATTCAATCGATCCGAGGGCCTCTAAATCCCGATCAATTCAGTTACAAAGATTACTTACATAAGCAGGGAGTCTATCATCAACTCACCCTATCGAAAGGTGACATTTGGAAGGTAGGTAAAGGCGAGCCTACCTTAAAAGGTATTTCCGAACGCATAAGAACCAAGGTTTCCGAGAGCATACAGCATATCGAAATTCACCCGGATGCCGCCTCCATTACCAGGGCTTTGGTTTTAGGGGAACGAAGGGCCATAGGAAAGGAATTGTATGGGAACTATGCCGCTGCAGGCGCCATACACATGCTGGCGGTTTCGGGACTGCATGTGGGCATATTGTATTTACTTTTTTCGTGGTTACTAAAGCCTTTGGAATTTATTCGTTTGGGCAAACCCATTAAAGTGGCACTCATTATACTCTTGCTTTGGGGATTCGCTTTCATAGCTGGATTATCACCGTCGGTAGTGCGTGCAGTTACCATGTTTTCCTGCTTCGCCTTCGCTGGGTTGATGAGCCGGACCTCCAATGGATTCAATACACTAGCCTTATCCTTTTTCATTTTAATCCTCATAAAACCCAATTGGTTATTCCACGTAGGGTTTCAATTAAGTTACTTAGCGGTATTCTTCATCCTTTGGTTGCAGCCTAAACTTTTTTCTTTATACCGCCCAAGATTCGTTGTCGATAGGCACCTCTGGGGGCTCATCACGGTAACGCTTTCCGCACAAATTGGAGTAGCGCCTTTAAGCCTGTATTATTTTCATCAATTTCCCGGGCTTTTTCTGCTTACCAATCTTATTGTGCTCCCATTTTTAGGATTCCTACTTGCTTTCGGAATACTCATCGCCGTTTGGTCGATGCTTGGGAAGATCCCCCATACCCTATTGGAACTGTATGACTTGACCATTGGATTACTGAATGATTTTGTAGCATGGGTGGCAGCGCAGGAATTTTTCCTGTTCCAAAATGTACCGCTTTCTTTTTTCAAAATGCTAATTATTTATCTTCTCACCTTTTCCATATTCTTACTTTGGAAAACCAAAAGAAAAGCATCGCTTTTCGGGCTACTAACATCCCTTATATTACTATTGGGAGTTATACTATGGGAACGATTAGGACATTCCTCGGACCAATTCGTTGTATTTCAGAAATCACGTACGTCGCTAATGACGTACAAAAGCGGCACACATCTTACTGTATTCTCCCATGACACCCTAAACGATGTTTCCCAATATCCATTGAAAGGATACAGCATTGGGCAATCCATTCATACCTATACCCGCAAACCGCTCCCCAATGTGTTCGAGTTTCATGGAAAAAGAGTCCTTCGGCTCGATAGTCTAGGGCTTTATTCCAGCTCAAAGTTCGATATTGTGTTATTATCGGAAAGTCCCAAGGTACACTTGGAACGTCTTATAGACAGCGTACAACCCAACCTTATCATAGCCGATGGCAGCAATTACCGCAGTTATGTAGAACGATGGAAAAAGACCTGTATAAAAAGAGAACTCCCATTTCATTACACTGCTGAAATGGGAGCCTATATTTTTGATTAATATTTTGGTCTATTCGAAGGTATGGTTAAAATTGTCCCGGTAATTTTCCCAAGCTTCTACCGTAGTTAGAGCCTTATAATCCCCATTAGCAATCATTTTTAAATAGATTTCCAATTGCTGTGGGGTTTTAAATCCCGGTACTGCCTGAATTAGGGTTCCATCCTTCTCAAAAAACACGAGACTCGGATATCCCTGAAGTTTTAGCGCATCGGCAAAGAAATGCGTAGCATTTCGACCCTTGCGTTCGGGTTGATAATTCGGGTTTGTATAGGTGAAATCCTGATAGGTAATTTCTTCGGTTCCTTCGGCATTGAATTTCACAGGATAATAATTCTCATTTACAAATGCGATGACATTTTTATCGGCAAACGTTCGCCTATCCAAAAGCTTACAAGGGCCGCACCAGGTAGTATACACATCCATAAAGATGTGTTTGGGCTCTTCCTTTTGGGCTTCAAGGGCTTCGTTCATGGTCATCCATTTTATTTCCTGTGCACTGAGGACTCCAGTAAATAATATGGCAAAGACAAGGGCAATTATTTTCATAGCAATGTAGGGTTATACCTTAAATTCAGGCTTAAAGTTTTTAAAATATTCGTCGAATTGTTCTTGGGTGGTTATTTCCTTCCAAAGGTCGGTTCCGAACAATTTTAGATACAGTTCCATTTGTTGGGGCCGCTTATAGCTCTTCACTTTATTAATGAGATTTCCTTTTTCGTCCAAGAACAAAACCGTAGGATAGGCACGCACACCCATATAACGGGCAAATTGATGCTGACTATTCCTTCTTCTTGCCTTGGCAGGATCATATCCCGGATTGGAATAGGCTCTGCTTTGATAGGTTACAGATTCATTGCCTTCGGCATTGAACTTTACTGCATAGAAATTCTTATTGATATAATTTACCACATCTTGATTGCTGAAGGTATCACGATCCAGCATTTTACAGGGACCACACCAATTGGTGTACATATCGACAAAAATCTTCTTCGGGTTTTTGGCTTGTGCAGCAAGGGCATCATCCATCGACATCCAGTTTATTTTGCTTTGGGCACTGACAGCAGTAGCCAACAAAACGGACAGTAGGAGTAGTGATCTTTTCATGGGAACTCAATATAATAGGTTGTAATATAGCAAAAAACGTTCCACAATGGGAACGTTTTTGCAATGATTTAAGTATTTCGTTATCGTATTCCGTGCATCTTTTTGAGCAGGGTCTTATTCAGTAATAGCATAATAATTCCTGCCCCTACTGGAATTGCAGTAAATATCAAGAAGAAGGTAGACAACCCATAGCTTTCTGAAATGGTGTCGATATAACTTCCGGTTAAACCTCCCAATAAATTAGCGACGAAATTCGAAATAAACCAGATTCCGAACATAAGTCCAACCAATTTTAACGGTGCCAATTTACTCACATAAGACAATCCTACCGGAGAAATACATAGTTCTCCAAGAGTGTGGAATAAGTAAGCCAAAATTAGGAATATCATACTCACAGAAGCTGTTTTAGCCCCATCTGGGATCGCGGCAGCTCCAAAAGAAAGAACAGCGAAACCAATACCTAATAATACCAAACCGATGGCAAACTTAACCGGCCCGGAAGGATTCAGCTTACTTTCCCAAATCTTCGAAAAGACCGGAGCAAAAAGAATGATAAATAGGGAGTTTAAGACGGAGAACCACGAAGCAGGTACCTCTGTAGCGTCGGACTGGAACTCACGGTTTAACATCCAAATAACAATCCCCCAAATGATTACAAAACTTAATCCGAGCCATACATTGGACATAGAATAGGCTCCAAAGGTTTGTTTAAATAGCATTATTAACACCCAGGTTATGACGAGCATCGGTACTATCGTAATTATACTATTCACGATTTTAAATGTAAGCGCAGAACTCCCTTCCAATGCTCTATCGGTATAATCCGCAGCAAAAATCGTCATGGAACCACCGGCTTGTTCAAAAGCCCACCAGAAGAATATCGTAAATAGGGCGAAAACGGCAATTACAGTGATACGATCCCTTACTACTTTAGAGTTCTCTGCCTCTTCTTTAACATCTTCAATATTATCACCTATTTCCTCAATAGTGTCTTCAATGGTATCGTCTAAATCTTCCGTTTGTCCGGGCTTTAGGCCAATCTTACCAAAAATCTTTTGGGCAAAGTAGAATTGAAGCATTCCCAAGAACATAAAAATACCAGCTAGTCCGAATCCCCAATGCCAACCTACTTTTTCTCCAATATATCCACACAAAAGAATTCCTAAGAACGCTCCTGCGTTAATACCCATATAAAAAATGGTATATCCGGCATCTTTTTCTTTCCCTTGGGTTTTATATAATTGACCAACAATGGAGGAAATATTCGGTTTAAAGAGTCCATTTCCAATAATTAAGCAAAGTAAACCAAGGTAAAAGAATGCATCAGCAAATACCTCAAGCGCCATAGAAGCATGCCCCAGGGTCATTATAAAGGCACCTAAAACTATAGCTCGTCGGTATCCCATTAACTTATCGGCAATGAAACCACCAATAATTGGGGTCAAGTAAACCAATCCTGTGTACCATCCGTAAAGCACTAATGCATCTGCTCTTTCCCATCCCCAGCCTTCATCAAGAAGTGTTGCTGTCAAGAAGAGCACCAATAGGGCTCGCATACCGTAGTACGAAAAGCGTTCCCACATTTCTGTAAAGAACAATACGAATAATCCCGAAGGATGTCCAAGTACGGTTCTTTGATTTACTTCAGAACCTCCAAATTTAAATTCCATAAATATTGAGTATTAGTTAGTATTTGATTGGTTAGTCCCTAATTTCTAAAAGTCCTGCTTTGGGTTTCCCCAAAGATTCCCTGATAAATTGGGTCATTTTGTTATACAAATGAAGTCGCGTGTAACCACCGTAGATCCCATGGTTCTTATCCGGATACATCAACCAGTCGAAGTCTTTGTTGGCCTGCACCAACGCTTCCACCAAACGCATAGAATTCTGAACGTGTACATTATCATCGGCCGTACCATGCACCAAAAGGAAATCCCCTTTTAGTTTATCCACATGGGTAATAGGTGAATTGTTATCATAACCGCTCGGATTCTCCTGAGGCGTCTGCATATAGCGTTCTGTATAAATGGTATCGTAAAAACGCCAGCTACCTACGGGTGCCACGGCAATGGCCATAGCGAAGGTATCTGCCCCTTGAAATAAACAATTACTGGACATAAATCCGCCGTAACTCCATCCCCAGATTCCAATTCTATCTGCATCTATATAGGGGCGCTTCCCTAATTCCTGAGCCACGGCTATTTGATCTTCCACTTCATATTTCCCTAACTCCTTTTGGGTCATCTTTTTAAAATCACGGCCTTTTAAGCCCGTTCCCCTACCATCTACACAGGCAATGATGTAACCTTCCTGGGCCAGCATCTGGTGCCAATAGTCATTGGAACCGCCCCAACGATTGGAAACACTCTGCGAACCAGGCCCTGAGTATTGATACATGAACAAAGGATACTTTTTGTTGGGATCGAAATCCTTTGGCTTGATCATATACATATTGAGATCTTCACCATTGATGTTGATCGTGGAAAATTCTTTTTTCGAAGTTTTATATCCGCTTACTTTAGCCTTAAGGGCGGCGTTGTTCTTAATCTCACGAACTTCATCACCAGAAAGTGCTTCGCGCAATGAGAACACATAGGGAGTTTCAGTATCTGAAAAAGTGTTGATGAAGTAGGTATAATCGGCACTAAAAGCAGCACTATTATTTCCTGTTTGTTCGGTAAGGCGTACTTTATTTTTCCCTGTACTCGTTATGGAATATACATCCCTATTGATGCTTCCGTTTTCGGTACTCTGATAGTATATACGCCCTGTTTTGGGATCGAATCCATAGTAACGGGTAACTTCCCAATCCCCTTTGGTAATCTGATTGATTAATTTACCCTTCTTGCTGTAATGATAAATGTGGTTCCAACCATCCTTTTCGCTTGTCCAGATAAAGCTATTGTCATTGAGGAAGGTAAGGTCATCGGTTACATCTACATAAGCATCGTCTTTCTCTTGATGAATAAGCTCGGCCTTACCCGACTGCGCATCCACGAACACCAAATCCAAAATATTCTGATGGCGATTGGTTAACTGCACGCTCAAAACATCATTGTCGTTGGTCCATTTAATCCGCGGAATGTAATAGCTGTTAAATGAAGACACATCTACTTTGGACGATTTCCCAGCATTCACATCGTATAGGTGAAGCGAAACGTCTGCATTCACCTCTCCTGCCTTGGGGTATTTGAATACCGTCTGGGTTTGATAAAGATCATCTCCATAAACATCCATAGAGAACTCGGGCACCTTGGTTTCATCAAACCGAATATAAGCGATATGGGTTCCATCCTTACTCCAATCGAATGCCCTAACAAAAGCAAATTCCTCTTCATACACCCAATCGGTAATCCCATTGATAATTTTGTTCTTTACTCCATCTGTGGTGACTTGCGTCACTTTACCGCTGGCCAAATCCTTGATATAGATATTGTTATTGAAACCGTAGGCCACTTTGGTACCATCCCCATTAAATGTGGGTTCCTGAACCTTGTCGTCTGACAGCAGGGTAACCGATTTCGATTTCACATCGTACACGTAGTAGGTCCCCAATGCCGACCTACGAAACACTTGTTTCAATTGTGTGGCCAGAAGGATTTTCGACTCATCACTACTGAATTCGTACGAAATGAAGCGACTGATATCCTTTAAATCTTCACTGTTCAGTAATGTTTTTACTTTTTGCCCGCTTTTGTAATCGTATACATCGATAGCTGATGTTCCCTTAGTCCGGTTAAAATTCAATACTGAATATTCTTTTCCGTTATTCAACGAACGCAATACATCCATACGTTCTGTACGAAATTCACCGCCCCATATCTCTTCAAGTGTAATATTCTTTTCTTGTGCTGTAAGAGTAGAAGTAAGTGTTGCTAGAAATGCAACTACAGCAAGTGAAAGTACCTTTTTCAAATTGTTAAAATTTTGTTACGCCAATTTTACTAAAATTTCCTGAAAATTCCCTTGTTTTTTGTGTTAAATACAGCTTGATTCACTTCAAAAAAGGCCTAAAACACGAACATTTCAACAGGTCTGATATCCTAGGCGTTCCATTCTGAAGTGAAGATTTTAACACTATCTTTGCCATCAAAATAAAAACGCAATGGCCAACCCGGTTTCAGGATTTTCAAAAAAAACCAAAGAAGAAAAAATTGCATGGCTTGCCTCCCATTATCTGTACGATGATCCCGAGGCCGTTTCCGTATTAAAAAACTATTGGAATGCAGATCCCCAACTCCAAAGGCTGCATGATGACTTTATTGAAAACACCTTAACCAATTATTACCTGCCATTTGGCATTGCTCCTAACTTTTTAATTAATGAAAGGCTTTATGCCCTGCCCATGGTGATCGAAGAAAGTTCTGTGGTTGCTGCGGCAAGTAATGCGGCCAAGTTTTGGTTGGACAAAGGCGGATTTAAAACCGAAATCCTGGGAACACAAAAAAATGGACAGGTATACGTAAACTACTTTGGAAAAAAGGCAAACCTGTTGGCGTATTTTGAAGAGGTCCTACCTTCATTGAAGGCGAGCATTGGTGATATTGAGAAAAATATGAAGAAGCGGGGTGGCGGACTTGTGGATATTGTCCTTAAAGACAGTACCCATTCTTTAGATGGCTTCTACCAACTGCACTGTACCTTTGAAACCTTGGATGCTATGGGTGCTAATTTTATAAACAGTTGCCTCGAAACCATAGCAAAGACCTTTGAAGATGGAACCGTGAGATCGCAGCACTTTAAAGAGGCTGAAGAGTACCCCGAAGTGGTCATGAGCATTCTCTCCAATTACGTTCCAGAATGTACCGTTCGGGCCGAAGTGAGTTGTGCAGTCATGGACTTGAATCCCGACCCGGAAAAAGCAGGGGAATTTGCCCAACGCTTCGTTCGTGCCGTTCAAATTGCGCAGAATGAAACCCGAAGGGCCGTAACACACAATAAAGGAATTATGAATGGCATAGATGCCGTAATTCTTGCAACGGGTAATGACTTTAGGGCCGTTGAAGCAGGAATTCATGCCTATGCCGCAAAAGATGGACACTACCGCAGTCTTACCTACGCTTCGGCAGACAACAATATCTTTCGATTTGGTATTGAGATTCCTCTGGCCTTAGGAACTGTAGGTGGACTCACATCCTTGCATCCAATGGTGAAATTGGCGTTTCAAATCCTTCAGAAACCCAATGCCAAGGAATTGATGCAAATCGTGGCTGTGGCAGGATTGGCACAGAATTTTGCAGCTTTGCGATCCTTAGTAACCACAGGGATACAGAAAGGACATATGAAAATGCACCTAATGAATATCCTCAACCAATTGGAGGCCAATTCACAGGAAAAAGAGAAAACCGCAGATCACTTTAAAGAACGTACCGTTACCCATACGGCTGTAGTCGAATTCATTGAAACCCTACGCTCTCAATCGTGATCCAGTCCTTCCATAGTCCAGGCAAATTACTCCTCACCGGCGAATATGTTGTGTTAGATGGTGCCAAGGCACTAGCCATTCCAACGCGCTACGGACAATCCATGGAAGTTGTTCCTACATCGGATAAAAACATTATTTGGAATAGTATAGATCATCTAGGGAATACTTGGTTTGAAGAAGTATTTTCCAAGGATGATTTGATTTATAAAAGCAACGCCAACACCTTTTCCGATACCCTTGGTGACATCCTAAAAACAGCCAAGGATCTTAACCCTAAATTTTTGAAAACAGCAACAGGGTTTGAAGTGACGACACGATTGGATTTCCCAAGGGATTGGGGATTGGGGACCTCTTCCACGTTAATCCACAATATCGCACAATGGGCTCAAGTAGATGCACACACCCTTTTACAGCAAAGCTTTGGAGGTAGCGGTTATGATGTGGCCATCGCCAAAGCCAATGCACCTATTCTTTACCAATTGGAAAGTGAAGTACCTGTGGTTACCGTGTTGGATATTCCATGGAATTTCACATCATCTTTGTTCTTTATCCACCTGAACCAAAAACAGGATAGCAAGGAAGGGATTCGCCAGTACAGGAAGTCCATGGAAAAGGATAAAACGGCCATTGAGAAAATTTCAGAAATTACCCGGAAGGTTTCGCAATGCACCTCCCTTTCGGAATTTTCGGAATTACTGGAACTTCACGAAAGACTTATTTCGGAAATAGTAGGACTTCCCACCATCAAAAACGCTCTTTTCAAGGATTTTAAGGGCACTATTAAGAGCCTAGGTGCTTGGGGTGGGGATTTTATCCTTGTGGTGGCAGAAGAAGTAAACGACCTTGATTATTTTAAGGAAAAAGGATACACTACTATTATTCCCTTCGACAACATGATCGCATAAAAAAACCCTTGATTAATTTCAAGGGTTTTTTATTAGCCATTCGTAATTCTTAATAGAATTTAGCTCTATTGTCTTCTATATCGGCTGCACTTTTAAGTGCTTCGAATATTCTATTGTTTATAGCACCAGATGCCCTTGCATTCAACTGATTGGCAAAAGAGGCATAATTTTCAAGATCCGGAGCCTTGTTCAATGCCAACACACGAACCATGTATACACCGTATTCCCCGTCGATAAGACCCGTTGTCTCTCCAGCAGCCTTACCAAATGCGGCTCCTACGACAGCAGGCTCAGTTCCCGCACCAGCAATAGTTGGATTAGAACGTGTTAAGGCATTCGCAGTTTTTACAGATTCACCTTGACTGGAAGCTACTTCTTGAACGGTGCTTCCGGTAATACCTTGACGAATTTGCTGTGCTTTCTTCTGGTTTCTAAGAATGGGGGTTACTTCGGCCGAAGCTTCAGCAACACTTTTCAATGCTTTCTCGGTACTCTTTCTGGTTAATTGTACCACAACATAAGAATTGTTGATTTCGAAACGGCTCACATCACCTACTTCGCTCTCTTCGCCGAAAGCCCAGTTTATGATCCCTCTGTTATCTCCTATTCCAGGAATATTGGCATCTAATTCTCCAATTTTATTTACTGGATTGGCCGTCACCTCATTCTCCTCTGCCACAGCATTGAAATCTCCATTTCTTGCTGCATCCTCAAAGCGGGCTGCTTGGGAGAAGATATCACTCAAAGTTCTTTCACTTGGCTCAATAGCTTGAGTAACGGTCGCTACTTTTACTGCAGGTTGGAAGTTTTTCTGCCCAAGAATTTCGATTACATGGTATCCGAAACGAGTTTCTACTACTCCGATATCCCCTACTTTTCCTTCGAAAGAAAAATCACGGAAGGGAGCTACCATTCGGCTAAATGGGAACCATTCGTATTTCCCACCATTTTCAATACTTCCAGCATCACCGGAAAACTGGGTTACCATATCCTCAAACTTCGACTTGTTCCCTTTAACCACAGTTAAAAGGCTGTCGGCTAGGATTCTGGCCTGATCCTGTGTTCTGGTTACACTATCGGTTCTGCTTAGTCCTATAGGCACCAAAATGTGTCTTGCCTCTACAGAGTCTGGCATTTGTCTTGTAGCAATAACTTTGGATAAGTTAAACGTGTTATCTACTTGATAAGGCCCGTAAATTTTTCCTTCTGGTATGGAAAGAATGGTATCCTTAATCGCAGCAGGCAAATTGCTTTGCAATACCCAGTTATCGTTGAACCCGATCTCTGAATTTTCATTCACATAAGCCGTTACATCTTCTGCTCCATCGAAAGCAGCAATCCTTGCAGTAATATCTGTTCTGCTTGCTTCGATATCCTCACTAGAAGGCTCTTCATCAAATTTAACGTACTGAATATCCACCAATGGATCTACTTCGAATTGCTTCGCATTGTCTCTGATGTATTTTTCAATTTCGGCATTTGAGATGATGATGTCATCATCTGCTACTTTAGTATAAGGAATGTAAGCATACTCGATGTTCACCTTATCATTTTCGAAACGGTATTGTTGCTCCCCTTCAGATATTGTGGATGCCAATCCGCCGCGAACCATGTTCATATAATTGTTCTGAAGGATTCCATCACGTGTGCTTTCAATAAAATCGTTCCAAGCTTGAAGCTGTTGTCTTGATGCAGCATCATTTCCTTGAATACTGGCAACATACTCGATCATTCTCGCTTCACTATACAATCCATTTTCGTCTTGAAAGGTAGGATTGTTGGCCAGCACCAATGCCAATTGTTGGTTGATCTCTTCTTGACTCACTGTCATTCCCAACGCTTCTGTTTGTTGCTCCATCAAAACGCTTCGCAACTCACGATCCCATACCATTTGTACGGCACGAGCCGTATTGGAACTTGGCCCCAACTGTCTTTGTTGGTTTTCTACTTTGCCCATGAAGTCCTCTCTGGAAAGCTCTTTACCATTGATCACCGCCACTGTATTTTCGAATTCACCGCCACCGCCACTGGTCTTACTATTGATGACTCCATCCAATACAAAGGCAAACAATGCCAATGCAATGATTATGATAAGGAATACACCTCTTTTTCGTATGCTGTTTAATATTGCCATTACTGTAGAAATTTAATAGTGGGCGAAAATACCATTTTCCCTTGATTTATAAAAAACTTAGCCTTAAAAAAACAGTGGATTTTACGAAATTTATTCCTCGCTTTTCTTTCGCACTTCGACCAATTCTATTTTGGTACTGGAAACTTCCACAATCTGAATTGTAAAATCTTCAATTTCAAGGGTTTCATCCTGTTGCGGAATTTCCTCTGTGTAACTAACGATCATACCTCCTAACGTTTCGTAGGCATCGTCTTCGGGAAGATCTAATTTATAGGTTTCGTTGAGATAGTCGACTTCCAGTCGTGCCGAAAATTTGTAGTGGTTCTCGGCCAATTCGGTTTCAATAAGTGCCACAGAATCGTGCTCGTCTTCAATTTCCCCGAACAACTCCTCTATGATATCCTCTACAGTGATTATTCCAGAAGTTCCTCCATACTCATCGATTACCACGGCAATACTTTTCCGCTTTTTACTGAGAATATTAAGCACATCCTTGGCCAGCATGGTTTCTGGAACAAAAACCACGGGCATGAGTATTTTTTTGATTACCGATGGCTTCTTGAACAACTCGAAGGAATGGACATACCCTAAAATGTCATCGATACTTTCATTATAGACCAGGATTTTGGAAAATCCTGTATCGGTAAACAATTTCTGAAGTTCTTTGGTAGTCGTGTGGATTTCAACAGCGATCACCTCTGTCCTCGGAATCATGACTTCCCGGGCCTTAACTTCGGAAAACTCCAATGCATTCTGAAAAATTTGGATTTCACTGTCAATCTCATCCTTTTGTTCAAGCGTTTCTATCTGTTCACTGATATAATTCCCCAATTCAACTTTACTGAAACTGAGCTGCACAGCATCGCCTTCAGTCTTAAAAAATACCTTCAACACCAAATCCGAGATCCAAATCACGAATTCCGAAATAATGGAAAAAAGCAAATAGAAGATATAGGCAGGAAAGGCAAAAACCTTCACCAATGTATTGGCGTATATCTGAAAGAATACCTTAGGAAGGAATTCGGCCGTGAGTAAAATAATCAGGGTAGACACCACGGTTTGGGTTAAAAGGCTTAATTCCCCCAGTGCATAATTCACCACCGAATATTCTGAGGGTAGATACGATTGAAACCAATCTACCAACAAATCTCCCATAAAAAGGCCATAGACCACCAGAGCAATGTTGTTCCCTACCAACATAGTAGCAATAAACTTGGAAGGCCTACGCGTAATTCGTTGTAGTATTAGGGCTAAAAAGTTGCGCTGCTTTTTTTCAATCTCAATATGAATCTTATTGGCAGAAACATAGGCGATCTCCATACCAGAAAAAAAGGCAGAAAGTATAAGGGATAGGACAATAATCAGAATCTGAAATTCCATTTATTGGTCTTGGTTTCGCTTCTCCAATCGCTTTCGAAACCAACGCTTGAACAGGAACATGAATATAGCCACAATACCAAAAAAGCCAAACAAATAGGCCCGGCCCCGATCCGTCTCCCAATGGGTAATAACAATATAGGCTGCTGCTGCGGCCATTAGAATATATGCGTACTCGAAGAAGCGGTAAATGGATTTACTCATTGGATTCTTGATTTTGGTCGATCATTTGGATGCCGTCGTTTTTACGGGATAAAAATATGGTAAAATCTTCATTTGCATCGAAACGGGCTCCATCGTTATAGGAACCATCTTCGAAGGTAATCCTGTAGGGTTTATCTGTAAATACCCACTTGTTGTTTTGATCCCAATACAACTGTTCTGCATTCAAAACGTTCCCATCGGCCGTGACCAACACCACATTTTTGCGTAGATCTACAATTCCAGTAACAGGATAGCGTACGGCATACTCCGAGGTTACGATACTCTTTTCTCCGTTCTCAAAAAAGTTCACCTCCACACCATCGGGAAATTCCTGATAGCCAAAATCGAGATTATCGTAATTGAGCATTCTGGGTGTGTTCAAAGTAGAAACCACCTTACCAGAATCTGTGTATACCATTTTTATGCCTACGCCGTCGCCTGTGGGCAAATCGTCCTGCTGACTTAATTTCTGGACGTTCTTATAGTTTCCCTCACAAGAAAAAAACGTGATGGTTGCTAACACAACCACCACGTTTTTCATCATATATTTTATGGATAACATCCTTATAGACTAGGAACCCTAACGCTTCCTCCTACCCAACAGCTAAAGCTAACTGTTTTTCCGGCCATTCCTTCGCTAAAGATATCACTCTTACTAGGAGCTCTTTGTCTATAACTGCTAGCAGCACTTCTAGCCGACCCAGCAATAGACGGATCTACTCGGGCAGCTTTATCTGCCATTTGAGCGGCTAACCAGTTAATGGCTCTCTTTTCGAACACACTGTTACCACAGTTGTTGGCACTCTTGGCGTACATACTTGCTATCTTTAAGTAAGCAGAACCAGCATTTGGTTTAATCTCCAACATGTTTCTGTAATATTTTCTAGCCTGTCCGTAGCTTCCTTTCTTTCTGTAGTTCTCTGCCAAGCTATAGTAGTACTTCACCTTTTGGTTAGGATCGGTCTCTAAATCGATAGCCTGCTCGTAGTAACTTTTGGCTTCTGAAGCTTTTCCATCTTTCTCAGCCAATCTACCCAAGTAGAATGCTGAAGAAGCAGAAGGCTGCAACGTATGCAGTTGCTGTACCATCTGGAAGAACATGGGAGTATCACAATCCCTGGAATTTAATTTACCAGCAGCACTTTTCAACCAGCTCACGTCATTTTTCTTTTCTTCCCAAAGTTTTTCATACAAGGGAACCAAGTTGCTACAATCGGCAATACTACCTAATTTGGTATCGATACTTCCTTTGATCTTACCGTAGCTTCCCAGATTAGTTTCATAACCCTTAACCCTTTTCGCCTCTTTCGAAGTTAAAGCCGTACCAGCCTCTTCTTTTTCGATCAAGGTTGACAACTTCCCAGCATATTTAACCTCTTCCTTACCAATCTTTTCCTGAACTACATCATATAGGTCAAACACCTCCTGAATATCTTTGCTACCATCTTCGTAAAGATCTTTAGCTAAAGAGAAATAGGTATACAAACTCTTAGGACTTGTAAAGGTTTTCTCGTCTGTCTTATATGCCTTATCGAAAGCATTGAACAACTCCATCTTTTCACCAATACCATTATCGTATTTAATTTGGGCAATCTTAGCCATCTCCTTACCTACTTTGGTCTTAGCAGGATAATTCGTTTTCATAAGATTGTAGTTACTTTCATAATTGGCAATCTTGGATTTATCCCCTTTTTTGATAAAGTGCTCAAACATTTTGGCACCGTACTGGTATGTCGCCAAACTGTAAGTTGGACATTCTTTAACCACTTTGTCATAATGCGGTAGGGCTGCATCGTAATTCTTGGCCTTGGCAGGCTCAATGAACAAGGAAGCAGTCACTACACATTCGTCCATTTGTGCCAGCATGTTACTGCTAAAAGTAAGCGTTAGAGCTGTTACTAATAAAATAACTTTCGTTTTCATTGTGTCAGTATTTTTGTAATTAATCAAAATATCTTTTTTCAAACCATTTGTCGTTAAGCGACAAACTTATGAAGGTTGTAAAGAAGGTCTCTTGCACCAAACCTGCATTTCTTGTTCCACGTTGTCCGAACTCAAAACCGAGGTTTAAATTGGAGAATCTTCCTCCTATGGGTAAGCCCATACCAAAAGATATGCCAAATTCATTTATGGATTCATTATTAACATTTATCCCAGTCTCCTCAAAACGCACCCCAGCCCTGTAAACCACTCGTTTAAAGTAGTTTCCAAAAGCATTGTAATTGGGGATATAGAAACCACCAATATTGAATTGAGATGCATCTTGAAACTCAACATTGGGAAGATCGAAAGACCGATTCGTAAAGTTACTGGTTTTTTGCGAAGTATACTTACCTCCTACGAACCATTTTTTAGGCTTTCCAATACCGGTTCCCAAAGAAAACTGTGAGGGGAACGTTAAATCGGTATCTTCTACCGCGATTTCCCTGATATCCAATGGCCTTATAGCCCCAGAGGGTAGTTCCTGAATACTCGCCACCACACGTTCATTTTCTGAAGTAAGATCGGTTTCCGGCACATAATTGAAACTTGCCTGGAGTTCCAGATTATCGGTCACCATGGTTCGGTAGAGTGCTCCGAAATTAAAATTGAACCCCAATAATGTGGAACGATTAATTTCCTGACTCCCCAATTCTACATCTTCCTGCGTATTGGTCGCTATGTTTTCAATATTCCCGAAATTATAATTGGCATCGATCCCAACACTGAAATTCGGGGTAATTTGATATCCAATGGCCAAAAAGGCTTTGTTTAGCCCTCCCGATCCTTCAAATTGTGTAATACTATTACCCACTTCATTCTGCAACTTATATCCGGTAGAAGTTAAGGGTACCAAACCAAAGTTTGCCCCGAACTTACCCATGGGAATCCCTATGGCTATGTAATCTAAGGTAGTTGTAGTTGCGTTTTGCGAATCCTGCTCCGTAGAAAGGCGATCGAACACGTGGCTTCCCGCAACAGAGTAATTTACCAAACGTAGCCCCGCAACACTAGCAGGGTTTTGAAGATTGAGGTGTATACTATCGGTATAGACGCCTAAACCACCCATGGACCTATTCTCTACCGTTCCTTTGAACTTCAAGGAACCTACTCCAAAAAATGAGTACGGTGAGGTGGTTCCTTCTTGAGCAATTGCCAAACTACTGACAAGCAATAGTATACTAATAAAAAGTCGTTTCAGCATGTATCCTTGTTAAATTCCAATATGCGGTTTAAACCTTCCAACAAAAAATTTGAGTTGGCAAAGATGTCATTTTTTATGCGATCTCGCAAAAATTGAGCATCTCCACCTGTTAAAATCACCCTTAAATCATAAAATTCATTCTTATATCCATCGATAAACCCATCAATTTCATTGGCGAGACCTTTCACTACACCAATATGCATGGATTCATGCGTTGAATTCCCAATCCAATTTTCGGGAGTTTCCGTTTCCAATAACGGCAAGTTGGCGGTAAAAGTGTGAAGCGCTTTGTAGCGCATTTGAAGCCCAGGAGAGATGGCCCCTCCCAGATATTCATTTTTATGATTCAGAAAATCGTAGGTCACGCAACTTCCGGCATCGATCACCAAAATGTTCTCATCTGGATATTGACTGGCGGCAGCACTTACTAATGCAATTCGATCCACCCCTAAAGTTTTGGGTGTCCCATAATTATTCTGAAACGGAACAGAAGTTTCATGATTCAAAATGAATAGATTGAACTTTTCGTCCAACACATCCAGCTCCTGTCTCCCAAATCCACCTACAGAGGACACCATACAATCTGAAAGGTCTGGATACTGCTTTTCAAGCTGCTGCAGATCTCGACCGAAGGATTCTGATTGGGAAACCATTCTTTCCAAAAGCTGATTATTGGCATAAACTGCCAGCTTGATCGAAGTGTTTCCTACATCTATGATTAGGTTCATGTTGTGAAGTAAGGCGCTAAAAATACAATATCGCCCTCATTGTGTTTGTTAAGACACTATTAAAGTAAGATAAAAAGGATCGTATTTTTTTCCGATTAATATTTTGGAAAAGCCAAAATAGGATTATATTTGCACCCGCATTAGCGAGGTGCCTTAGCTCAGTTGGTAGAGCAACGGACTGAAAATCCGTGTGTCCCTGGTTCGATTCCTGGAGGCACCACATTATGTGGAAACCCTAAGCGCAAGCTTGGGGTTTTCTTTTTTTGGCAATAATCGAATCGAAAGATTTGTAAAATAGCTAAAAAAAGAAAAACCGACTGCCGAAGGCAGATAGGGTTTCCATTTACAGGAGTTGTACCAAAGGAACATTACTAGGTAATGAATCCTGGAGGCACCACTTTAAGCGCAAAACCCGAAACGAGAGTTTCGGGTTTTTTTATTCAAGGCATGGAGGGAAAGCCCGCTTTCACGGTGTGGGGAAGAATGTAAAGTTCGACAATGTAAGTGCAGCACCCCATTCATTTTCAATTATTACCTATCTTTAATCCCCTTCTCAACCACCACCTATGAAATCGATTGTATTATCGTTCCTATTACTTCTCTCCATCCTCTGCACTTCACAAGAAAAAGACTACTGGACCATTAATCCCGATCAAAGCATTTCATGGAATCTTCTGGAAGAAGACCGCCTTCCCCAT
Organism: Flavobacteriaceae bacterium; assembly: GCA_019634365.1. Lineage (GTDB taxonomy): Bacteria > Bacteroidota > Bacteroidia > Flavobacteriales > Flavobacteriaceae > Aureisphaera. The sequence goes on from JAHQVM010000020.1 coordinate 51,621, forward strand.
GAAGAAAATATCGAAATGTCGGGAAAGAAGGTATCAGCCATCATTTACTATGCTATAAATAAGGACAAGGAAGTCAGTATTAAAAGAGATGTCATCTTTCCGCAACTCAGGATTTACAACAAATTCTGGGAGCCCGACTGGAAAAAATACCGCGCCTATTTCCGAAGAACCATTACAGACGAACAAGCGCCAAGCATCCATCTTGACCATAAAATACTGAAACCAACCAAAGTCGATTCCATTTCCATACATGGGCAGCTTCAATTTTACCATACCCCCATGAACGGATTACAGGTAATACGAACCTTATACCCCTCTATGGAGGATCGATTTATGGTGGAGGAATGGACCCTAACCAACGTTGGAAACAGCACCCTATCTCTTGAAATCGCAAATGTAACCTCATCTCAAAATGAAAGGGGCTACCAAGGTATGTACACGGCAGAAGTGTATAGTGCATCAGAGAATCGTGTTTCCTTGTCTCCAAAACAATCATATACATTTCCTGTCTATTATGGAGCCACCCTAAATGAAGAAAAAAAGGAAGTTTTCGATTATAAAAAAGCGAAAAGCGAACGACAGGACTTCTTGAACAAAATGGCCGACCGGCTTGTTCTTAGAACGCCCGATCCGGTCATTAATCAACTATTTTATTTTTCAAAGATCCGCGCCTCTGAAAGCATCTTCGAATCCTCTAAAATGGGACTGGTTCACTCTCCTGGAGGAGGCAATTACTATTTGGGCATTTGGGCCAATGACCAGGTGGAATACAGTGGCCCCTTTTTTCCATATCTGGGTTATGAAAATGGTACCGAAGCCGCATACAATACCTATAAATGGTTTTTAAAAAATATTCCGGAAGAGGACACTCATATTCCTTATGCTTTTGAGGTGGACGGAAACTTCCCCATGACGCATCTGGATCGTGGCGATGCATCCATGATAGCCTATGGAACTTCGCATTACGCATTGGCTTCTGGCAACAAAGAAATTGCGGAAGAATTATGGCCCTTGATTTCTTGGAGTCTCAATTATTGCCACCAGCATAGAAACACAGCCGGTGCCGTTATTTCGGAAAGCGACGAAATGGAAGGTCGTATAGAAACGGGAACAGCCAATCTTTCGACCTCATCTTTATACTATGGCGGACTCAAGTATGCAGCACTCTTGGCGTTAAGCCTGGGCAAGAACCAAGATGCTACCCTCTATACTGAACGTAGTCATGAAATGAAAAAGGTAATCAACACCTATTTTGCCTCTAACATAGAAGGTGTTGATACCTATAAGTATTTTGAAGAAAACAAACACCTACGTCATTGGATCTGTCTTCCGCTGTGCATGGACATCACCGAACGGAAAGAAGGAACCCTCGACGCCCTTTTCGACAAACTATGGACCGAAAATGGTGTTTTGGTTGAACTGCGCCCGAAAGAAAAAGAGGAAGTACAAATGTTCTGGGATCGTGCTACCCTTTATGCCCTGCGAGGTGCCTTTAAGGTAGGTGCTACCGATCGCAGCTTTCAAAAGCTTAAGGTTTATTCGAAAAAGCGATTGTTGGGGGATCATGTTCCTTATGTGGTAGAGGCCTATCCCGAAAACAACATGAAACACCTATCGGCCGAAAGCGCCTTGTATTGTAGAATTTTTACTGAAGGTATGTTGGGCATGGAACCCGTCGATTTCAATCGATTGAAACTGAAACCTTCCTTACCCACTCACTGGGATTATCTTGAATTGAAGGACATTCAGCTTTTTGGAAAGAACACGGATATTTCCGTAGAACGGGATGGAAGTCAATTACTATTGCAGGTAGTATCCAATGGCAAAAAAGTCTATAAAGGAAATTTAAATAATAACGAAGCCGTTTTTGTAGACTTAGGAGCCCATTAGAGCAGCCACTTCCTCCTCCAGCACTATGCAATTAGCACCGCTCTTAGAAGCTACCAAGGCTCCCATGGCACAGGCCTTTTCCAATGCTTTTTTAGGTCCACTTTTCTGAATCAATAATTCCTGAATTAACGTGGCTAGAAAACTATCCCCGGCTCCCACAGTATCCACAACATCTACTTTAAATCCTGAATGACTGAACAACGTATCTTCATATAGCAAGGTGGCTCCTTCCGATCCCTGGGTAACACAAATGGTCTTCGTTTGGGTCACCCCAGCAAGCCATTTAATTTGCGCTTCCCATTCCACACTTTCACATCCAAGACCCTCACAGATCTCCGAAAGTTCGTCATCATTCAGTTTTATCGCATCAGCAAGTTGCATCAATTCATGAACCATGGCAAGATCATAATGCGGTGCTCTGAGATTGACATCAAAAATCTTGCAATTGGACTTTGGCAATATGGCTTTCATTGTATTTTGATTGAAAGCATTGCGCAAGGCTAAACTCCCAAAAACAAAATACGATGCTTTGGCAACAGCATCTATGATAACAGGCGCTGGCGGAATGGCATCCCAAGCCACAGGATCACTTATTTCATAACTGGCGCTTCCTTTTTCATCCAAGGTAACCAGCACCTCCCCGGTATTGAGCTCATTATGAGTAGCGATAAAATCGGTGATCACCCCTTGTTCATTTACATACCTAGCGGCCACATCTCCATGCTCATCTTTCCCCACACAACTCACTATGGCTACCTTACTTCCAAAGGAAGCCAGACGCAAGGCAACATTTAGTGGAGCACCGCCAATGACTTTGCGATCGGGAAACACATCCCAAAGTATTTCACCAAAACAAATGATATCAGGATTCGTCATCGCCTCCTGTTAGTCGTTTTTCCAATTCCTCCAAGGACACTCCCTTGGTTTCCGGCATTTTGAAGAGTGCCCATAACAATTGCAGCACCATCATTCCGGCAAAGAAGTAATAGATATACCAAACCGTATCCACCAATAATCCTTCCTGGTCATCCAAAAAGATAGGTGTTACCAAAGTGATTATTGCTGCAAACACCCAGTGGGTGCTGGTTCCCCAGCTTTGACCGAAGGATCGCACGCGATTCGGGAAAATTTCAGAAATAAACACCCAGATCACAGCACCTTGCCCAATGGCATGGGAGGCCACAAAGGCACAAATAAAGACGAGCTTGTAAACCGGGGGCATGTTAAACTGGAAAGCCACCCCAACCATAATGAGACTGGCGATATACCCTATGGAACCAATGATAATTAATTGGCGACGGCCGAACCGGTCGATCAAGCGCATTCCGATCAAGGTGAAAATAAGGTTGACTACACCAATGGCTATGGCATTCAAAAGTGATTCCCCACCTCCAAGGCCTGCCTGCTCTAATATCCTAGGCGCATAGTACAGTACAAAATTGATTCCTGATAGCTGGTTGAAAAACGCAATTAAGAATCCCAACCACAGTACACGGTTGTATTTTTTCTGAAAGAGGTTTTCGCTGCTTTTCGGCAAATTAAGATCCAGTTTAATTTCAGAAAGCTTTTGTTTCGCCACATCCACGCTGGAGTAGATAATTTCTAAAATGGAAAGTGCTTTTTCTTCATCGTTTCGTCTCAGCAACAACCATCTAGGACTTTTAGGCACCCGCAGCACCATCAATGTATAGGCCAATGCTGGAATGGCCTCTACGCCCAACATCCAACGCCAATCGTTTTCGCCACCAACTCCCTTTAACGCCCAATTGGAAATGAAAGCAATCATAATTCCAAACACCAAACAGAATTGATAGAGCGCTACCAATCGGCCCCTTTTTTCGGAAGAGGTAATTTCAGATATATATATAGGTGCAGCTACAGAGGATGCCCCGACCCCAATTCCGCCAATGAATCTAAAAGCGGAGAACGAAAAAGGATCCTGAGCCAAGGCACTACCAATAGCGGAAATGAAAAACAAAATGCCAATCCAGAACAAGGTTTTCTTCCGTCCCCAGATCTTCGTGGGGAACCCTCCTAACAGCGAACCCAATACGGTTCCCCATAGGGCCATGCTCATGATAAAGGTGCCATGCATGGCCGGGGAAAGGTTCCATAATTTTTGAATGGGTTGATCCGCCCCGCTAATTACGATGGTATCGAAACCAAATAGAAATCCTGCCAAAGCAACGGTGACAGACCAGGTAAACATTTTATTCATATCATTTCCAGATTGAAGTTATCGTATGGTAGGTAAAATTCTGTACGGCATTGTCAGACTCCCAATCTATTTCCAGTTGGGTGTAAACGTCTTTGGGAAACAACTGATTGGTAAAAACGTATTTCCCTTCATCCACAAAAACCTCCAAAGAAGAGGCATCCATTATCAATCGGATTTCCACTTCCCTTTCTTCGGGGACAAAAGGCTGTTTTTGAACCTCTTTTCCGAAGCTCTCCTCAAAATCAATGATGCCCGATTGGGTTCGATCCAAAAGCAGCATTCCTTCTTCAGGACGAATTAAAAAAGAAACCTTTTCTCCATTTTCATTCGAGTACACAACTTCCAATGGCTCCGATAATTTTGCAGTGAACGAAATATCTGTATTATTAAGCGACAATTCTGTTTCCAGTGTAAAAGGGCTTTTTAACGGAACCGAAGAGAATTCTCCCATGGTATTTTGCAGGGATGAAAATTGCTCCAAAGGAATATTTTTTATGAAATACTCCCCTTCCTTTTTATGCAACGATATTTTCCGCGGCAATGTCATGGAACTTCTCCATACTTCGGTTGGGGTATTTCGGGCATAGTTCCAGTTACTCATCCACCCTATAAAAATACGATCGCCAGTAGGTACATTATTATAGGTAACCCCGGCATAATTATCCATGCCATAATCGATCCACTTAGCATCTTCCTGTGAAGTAGTGAATGAAATCCCATCAAATTCACCCACAAAATACTGAGTTCCCGAACCCTTGTTGGGTGCACCGGGATTCATACTTACGAGCATCACCCATTGCTCCTCATCGAACCCTTGAACAGGCAACTTAAACAGATCGGGGCATTCCCAAACACCTCCGTGCGCTCCTTTATCCTTTCCAAAATCGCTCTTGTGCTGCCATTCCTTTAAATTATCGGAAACATAAAACTTAACATGATCACCGGCTACCAGCAACATAATCCATTTTTCAGAATCTTCATGCCAGAACACCTTGGGATCCCTAAAGTCTTTTATCCCGTCATTACCAATCACAGGATTCCCTTCATATTTTGTCCAGGTTTTACCATTGTCCAAACTGTATGCGATTCCCTGTGTTTGAAAATCCTTGCGGCCTGCCTTTTCCCCTTCCATTAAATGATAGGTGAATATCGCTACCAAGGGAATCTTTCCATTCTCTCCGAACCCACTGGTGTTTTTTTCATCGACCACCGCACTCCCTGAAAATATGAGTCCGTGTTCATCGGGGTACAAAGCAATCGGTTTATGCTCCCAGCGAATCATATCCTGGCTTACTGCATGCCCCCAATGCATGGGCCCCCAGACAATGTCGTCTGGATAGTATTGATAAAACAAATGGTAAACCCCATCGTGATATACCAATCCGTTGGGATCATTCATCCACTTTTCTTGAGGTGAGAAGTGAAACTGTGGACGAAACTTTTCAGAATACGGTGAAGCAGGGTATTCTTTTTCCACTGCAATTTCTGAGTTACTTTTCTCTTTGCATGCAAATAGACAAACAGCAATGAGAAGCAACCATAATCTAGCCATAACCACCAATTTAGAGAAGGTTAAATATAGAAAGAAAAATTCTTAGGGAATACCCAACCACCTACCATTAAATGATATGTGCGAACTTATTTGGTAGAATTCCTTTTAATGACAAAGGTATCCAAGGTCTTGATCTTGGGAGGAAGTGGCGCCCCTTCCTTTTTGGCTTTCATTTCCTTGTATAGTTGTTTAAAAGTTCGCTTCCCCATTTCATACCCTGGCTGATCAATAGTACTCAAAGAAGGTGTGATAGCTTGGGACACAAACCAGTTACTAAAGCCCATGATAGAAATATCATCTGGCACCTTAACGCCACGTTCATTGAAAACGGCAATGGCTCCTACGGCAACCAAATCGGTAATGGTAAAAATCCCATCCACATCGTTATGTTCCTTGAGCAATCGTTCTGCCGCTTCCCTTCCTTCTTCGTAATTCACATTTTCACATATATATACTAAGGAAGGATCGTAGGTAAGGCCATGATCTTCCAACGCCTTTTTATATCCTAGGAATCGGTCGATGGAATTTTGGGGTAACAATGCACCTCTAAAATGGGCAATGCGTTTGCAACCACTATCGATAAGGTGCTTGGTAGCATCATAGGCAGCTTTGCGATCATCGATTACAATTTTGGAACATGGGATAAGCTTGGATATCTTGTCGAACATCACTAAAGGAATGTCCAAACTCTGTACTTCCTGCAAATGCGAAATATCCACGGTTGTACTCGCCAATGAAATCATAATTCCATCCACGCGCTTACTGATAAGCAGATCGATTTGCTTTTTTTCTAATTTGTACGATTCGTTGGATTGCAGAATGATCACCAAATAACCTTTCTTTTCAGCTTGCTCAATGATTCCATTAATAACACTGGAAAAAAAGTGGTGCACTACCTCAGGAATGATAAGCCCCACCGTTTTACTTTGCTTGGTTCGTAGGTTTACTGCAAAGACGTTGGGCTTGTACTGTAACTTTTTGGCTTCCTCTTTAACAAGCGCCTTGGTCTTCTTACTTACATCGGGATAATTCTTCAAAGCCTTCGAAACGGTCGTAATCGAAATCCCGAGGTTTTCAGCAATTTGTTTCAAAGTCACTTGTTTCATAAAAGGAAAACTTAACAGTACGGTAATGCGATATTAAGCAAAAATATAGGAAACTTAAAAATTATGGGCAATTTTCGAAAACGAAAATCGAAAACGTTTTCGGTTAAGAATTTAGTGTTTTTGGATAGGTTTTTTTATAAAATTGAAAAAATTAATTGAAATTAGTACCTAACAACTTTTGTTACAACAATAGCAAAATTAGTTTCATAATTAATTAAGTGTTTGATATTCTTAGAATTACCAACCTTGGAAATTAACTATTTGGTTCTTATTTGGTCATTGCTGATGATTGTGCTTTTGATGCCCACTTTTTCAAAAGTTAACAATTTATTTACGCATTTCAGATCGTTTTTACAGTATCCTATGGTGTCTCCTCTCTGGAAAAGTAATTCGGGAATTAAGGTAAATCAATCCCCTAGAATGATACTAAGTGCCATACGAAAAGGAATCACATTGGGCATCCTGAACAGTTCGGTAAAGGGTCAAGGAATTAGCCATAATGGAACGGGGATTGATTTTCTTAGCAAAAGAGATCAAAAATTGAAATTAAATAGTATTTACGTAGGCAAATAGCCCTAAATCATTATGGTTAGGGTGAAATTCTTATGTGAATAAAATATTGTATATTCCCACTTAATAGGTAGACTAGTAATCCCTTGAGAATATACAGAATAGGACCAAAGAAATCGACACATAATAACTGAATTATTAACTACAAACAATTAGCAATTATTGAAATTTAACTTTAAACCGAAAACTATATGAAAAACAAATTACTAACTAAACTTTTGTTGCTCCCCATTCTCTTATTGATGGGTAGTTCGGCTTACGCTCAGCTTACCGTAAGTGGAACGGTTTCAGATGCAACTGGACCGGTCCCTGGGGTAAATATTATCGTAAAAGGAACATCCAACGGAGCACAATCAGACTTTGATGGTAATTATACACTTAATGACGTAGCCAATGACGCGGTACTGGTATTCAGTTACTTGGGTTATGCGACACAAGAGGTAAGTGTAGGCGGTCAAAGTACGATAAACGTTACCCTTCAAGAAGATATTGAAGCGCTTGGTGAAGTGGTAGTAATTGGATACGGTACTACTACCGTAAAAGATGCTACGGGTGCTGTAAGTGCAGTAACTTCTGAAGACTTCAACCAAGGGGTAATTTCTTCCCCAGAACAGTTAATTCAGGGTAAAACCGCAGGGGTACAGATTACGCAAACCACAGGGGAACCTGGTGCAGGTGTTGCCTTCCGTATTCGTGGTTCTAACTCCATTCGTTCGAACAACAACCCGTTATTCGTAATCGACGGAGTGCCATTAGCTGGAGACGGTACCGCTGCTGCACCTGGTGACATTGCTTTTGGAGCAGGTCAAGCCAGAAACCCACTTAACTTCTTGAATCCTAACGACATTGAGAGTATCAACATTTTGAAAGATGCTTCTGCAACTGCCATTTATGGTTCTCGTGGTGCAAACGGGGTAGTAATCATTAAAACGAAAAGTGGAAGAGGTAACCGTGGAGGACTTTTCGAAGTTTCTACCAATTTAAGTATCTCTAAAGCCCGTGAAGACTATGACTTATTAGATGGACCTGCATACTTAGATGCCATCACACTTTTTGGTGGTGATGCCAATGCATTGAACTTCCGTAGTAACACAAACTGGCAAGACGTTATCTTACGTACGTCTACTTCTGTAAACACCAACGTAAGCTATTCTCAAAGTTATGCTACCGGTAATGTACGTGCTACTTTCGGATATGGAAAACAATTTGGTGTTGTTGAAAACTCCGACCAAGAGCGTATTACGGGACGAATCAACATGCAACAGAGATTCTTAAAGGATAAATTAACGATTGGACTTCAAGGGACTGTTTCCCGAGTAAACGACCAAGCTCCGCCATTGAGTGCTACTGCAGGATTTAATGGAGATTTAATTGGTGCTGCTTACTTGGCGAACCCAACTTGGCCAAACCGTCCTGGTTTCGATCCAGGAGGAGGGGCATTGAACCCAGCCAACCTTTTAGAAAACTATAGAAGTTTTACCAATACCAACAGATATTTGGTAAACCTATCTGCCGACTACCAGTTCATTCCAGAATTGAGTGCTAAGGTGAGTGTAGGTTATGACAGATCTGAGGGTGAGACATTGGCATTGTTCAATGGAGGTGTTAACGGTATTAACCGAGTACAGGACAATGGTCAAGGTGCTTTCAATACCTTGGATGCCGAAAACCAACTATTGGAATTTACCGTAAACTACAAGAAAGATTTCGGAAACGTAAATCTTGACTTAATCGCAGGTTACTCTTACCAAGAGTTCGCCAGAGAAGGTTTCAATTCTCAAGGATGGGGATTCGGAAACGATCTTCTTAGTGAGCAAGAAGCATCATTGAAAGATACGTTCGATGCAGTTGTTGCTACCCTAGGTGGGGCACAACAAGGTGGATTCGACCAAAATGGATCCTTTATTAATACGCTGCTACCAGAAATTGATGATACAGCAGAATTACCATTTGGTACTTTTAGAGGAGTTAACTCTTTTTGGGTAGATTCTTTCGACAATGCCGATGAACTACAATCATTCTTTGGTCGTGCCGTATTAAATATCTCTGACAAGTACTTATTTACAGCTACTATGAGAGCTGATGGTTCTTCAAGATTTAGTCCGGACAATCAGTATGGTTACTTCCCTTCTGCTTCTTTCGCATGGAAAATGGCTGAAGAAGGTTTCTTCGGTGACGGAGTTTCATCCTTCAAACTAAGAGTGGGTGCTGGTATTGTAGGTAACCAAGATGGATTGGGATATGCAAACTTTGTTTTGAGACAGCGTTTTGCAGCTCCAACTATTGATAACGACGGATCTATTAACCGTCCAGGTACCATCTTCGTTTCTAACGACAACCCAGATCTTAAGTGGGAGCAAACGTTAGACTTGAACCTTGGTCTTGACTTTGGTTTCGCCGACGATCGTTTTAGCGGTAGTTTAGATGTATATCGTAAAGAGACAAGCGACTTATTGTTCTTCTCTCAGCAAGCAGCTCCTGCAGTACCACCGTTCTTCGTATTCCAGAACCTAGAAGATGGAATCGTTGTTAACCAAGGTATTGAATTAGGGTTGAGCTACGATTTCGTAGACAATGATGACTTAACAATTGGTGCCTCCTTCAATATTTCTTATAACGACAATATTGTTGAAGATACCGATCGTATTGCAGATATTGGTATTGTACGTGGTGCTGGTCTTACCAACGCTTTCGCACAACGTTTAGCTGCAGACCAACCTTTATTCTCTTTCTACATGGCCGAATTTACCGGATTGGATGCCGATGGTCTTCCAACCTATGCTGACGTAGATGGAGATGGTGTAGGAGATCCTGCATTAGATAAAAAATTCGTAGGTAAAGATGCATTGCCTGACATTAACTCCGGTTTGTCATTAGATGTACGTTACAAAAACTTAGATTTCAACGCTAGCTTCGCTGGACAGTTTGGATTCCACGTTTACAATGCGACAGCTAACGCATTCTTTACTTCTGGATCCATAACAACTTCTCGTAACGTAATAACGGATGTTGTTACTAGTGGTGAAGCACCTGGAACATCGGCTGAAGTTTCTACCAGATACCTGGAAGAAGGAGACTTCATCAGATTGCAGTCTGCCTCTATTGGTTACAACTTTCCGTTAAAAGACGACTCCTTATTCAAGTCATTCAGATTAAGCGTGTCGGGACAGAACCTATTCCTACTTACAGACTACAGTGGACTTGATCCTGAAGTAACTGTAAACACAGGAGACTTTGGAGATGGTATTCCATCTGCAGGGATCGATTATGCATCTTTCCCACGACCACGCACATTTAGCTTTGGAGTTAATGCAACATTTTAATAAAAATTACTATGAGAAAACAAACAATGTTTAAAAGAGAGCTCAAATTTGTACTTGCGCTGCTTGCTTTTGGAAGCTTCTTCGCCTGTACCGATTTGGAAATTGAAGAGACCGACTCGGAAATCACAGAAGGATTTACTGGAGTTGAAGATACAGAGTCCTTCTTATCGGGTGCTTATAACAACCTGAATGGACGTATCGGTGACCAGGCTAACCTATTCGCTTTGAGTGAGGTTACTACAGACGCTGCCTTAATTCCAACACGTGGAACCGACTGGGGTGATAATGGAATCTGGAGACAATTGCACCAGCACAACTGGACGCCAAGTCACCAGTTTATCCTCAACGTTTGGAACCAATGGAATGATACCCAATTAGCGGGATCACAGTTATTGGACTCGCGAAGTAATGCTTCTACTGCAGAACAAGGACATGCAGCATTCCTAAGAGCACTGGGGATGTACATTATCTTGGATAACTTTGGACAAGTTCCTTTCCGTGATACTACGGCTCCTTCCTTAGAGGCGCCTTCAGTATTGTCTGGACAGGCAGCTGTAGATTTTATCCTCGCAGATTTGGCAACGGCCATTTCAAACCTTCCTTCCGAAGGACCTGGAACTGGTAACGACCGAGCTTCAAAAGCAGCTGCAAGATACTTAAGAGCTAAAGTACTTCTTAACAAGCATATCTATATAGGAGGATCTCCTAACAGTGCAGATATGTCTGAAGTAGTTTCTTTGGTAGATCAAATTGCTGGTGAAGGATACGGATTGGTTTCTGGTTATTTCGACATCTTTAGAAATGACCTTGACAATGAAACTATCTGGTATATCCCAACTGCAGTGGGTAACCGTATCTGGAATGGACTTCACTACAACCAAGCTCCTGAAATTACAGGAGGTGGATGGAATGGATTCTCTACCTTGGCAGAATACTACGATCTTTTTGAAGGAGATCCTAACAACAATGAGTTAGGAAGCGGACAAGAAGAGCGTCGTGGATATGTTCCAACCGAAGGTGAAGCCTTTACTGGAGAAGCTGGAACTGAAGAGTCTGATGACTTCCCAGGATTTGTAAAAGGATCCAATATTGGTTTCGGATTCTTAGTAGGACAGCAGTATGAAATCAACGGAACTGCACTTACTGATAGAGCAGGTGCTCCTTTAGTATTTACGCGTGAGTTCCTTGACAACAACGGTCAGCCAAGTTTGATTAACAACAACGAACGTACTGGAATTCGTATGATGAAGTACAACCCACGTTATGGTGGATTTACAGAGCACGAGATCTTCTTCAGATATTCTGATGCACACCTTATGAAAGCTGAAGCCATGATGAGAAATGGTGGAGACGCTACTGGAATGGTGAACGATCTTCGTGTATTACGTGGTGCTTCACCACTTGGCTCTGTTTCTGAAGCTGATCTATTAGACGAAAGAGGACGTGAGCTATATGCAGAGTTCTGGAGACGTAACGATATGATTCGTTTCGGTCAGTACACTAGAGACTGGGAATTCAAAGATCCAGCAGCTGTGGGAGATGCAAACAGAAATCTTTTCCCAATTCCAGCAAGCCAGTTGATTCTTAACCCTAATTTGGTTCAGAATCCAGGATACTAGGATTTTATAAACATCATAAATTAAATAAAAGAGGATTAGTTTCTAATCCTCTTTTATATTTATCTTACCACAAGACAAACGCATTTTTCCTTTGGCCAGAACTATTATCCCCATAGTAGTACTATTATTCCTATCCATTTCTTGTACTGAGAAATCCGGGGAAAAGCGTTTTATATTACGCACGGATACTGGCATAAATTTTACTAATACCCTAACCAGCACAGCCCAACTCAACATCCTTAACTATTTATACTTCTACAACGGGGCGGGAACTGCCTTGGGTGATTTTAACGGGGACGGATTGCTAGATATTTATTTCACCTCCAATCAAGAGGCAGATAAGCTCTATCTCAACAAAGGCAATTTTACTTTTCAGGATATCACACAAGAAGTCCATATTCACAATACCGAAGGATGGACTTTTGGTGTAACCACCGTAGATATTAATCATGACGGATTATTAGATATATACATTTCCAAAGTGAGCGGCCATTTAAACCTTACCGGTGAAAACTTGTTATACGTTAATCAAGGGAATAAAAATGGCATCCCTTATTTTGAAGAGCAAGCCCAACAGTATGGATTGAATACTTCTGGCCTAGCCACACAAACTGCATTTTTCGACTATGACCGGGATGGCGATTTGGATGCCTACCAAATGAACCACACCTTAAATCCGAATAACAATTTTGGAAGAGGCTCCCTTCGGTATCAAAGAGACAGCGTCATTGGAGATCGATTGCTGGAAAATAGAGATGGTATTTTTGTAGATGTATCTCAAGAAGCGCAAATTTTTCAGAACAAAATCAGTTTTGGACTGGGACTGGCCATTAGCGATCTTAATAAAGACGGGTATCCAGACATGTATGTGGGCAATGATTTTTTCGAAAATGACTACTATTATCTAAATCAAAAGGACGGTACCTTTAAAGAATGGAATGCCACCGCATCTCTATTGGGACACACCACCCACTTCTCCATGGGTAATGATATTGCCGATTTGGACAACAACGGCTGGCCCGATGTGGTTTCTGTAGACATGCTTCCAGAAGATTTGGAAACCCTGAAATCTGCAGGTACCGAATACAATTACCCCATCTATCAAAATCAATTGCGTTTTGGCTACCAACCGCAATTCATGCAAAACACACTGCACCTGAATTTTGGAGGCAACAAATTTTCGGAATCCGCATTTCTATATGGTATGGCAGCTTCAGAATGGTCCTGGGCTCCACTCCTAGCCGATTTCGACAATGACGGCAAAAAGGATATGTATATCACCAATGGAATTCTGGGAGCTACCAACGATATGGACTTCGTCAATTTTATTGCCAACGACAACATCCAAAAACGACTTGGGGCCGGTATGACGGATGAAGAACTGAAGTTCATTGAAATACTTCCTCAAAAAAAGACCGCCAACTACTTCTTCAGAAATGATGGAACCCAATTTCAAAATACTACAGAGGAATGGTCCGAAAAAATGCCCTCTTTTAGCCATGGTGCAGCCTATGGCGATCTGGATAACGATGGTGATTTAGATTTAATCGTGAACAACGTAAATGAACCTGCCTATATTCTTGAAAATACAACCCAAAAGAACGATGGCACTACTAATTATATCACCGTTAGATTTAAGGGTGTTGAAAAGAACCGTTACGGATTGGGTGCTAAAGTGAAAATCTTCACTCAAGGAGAAATGCAATATTTCGAAAACCAGCCCACTCGTGGTTATCTATCAGCTGTCGCCCCTGAGGTTTTTGTAGGTTTGGGAGCGTACGACCAAATTGATTCCCTTCAGGTAATTTGGTCTAGCGGTGCTTTTGAGACGATAACCCATCCAGCCATCAACCAAATACTAACGGTTAATGAGAATGATGCATCCCTGGACAATTTTCAAATGTCACCCTTACCCAAGGGTTTCCTTACCAATGTTGATAGCCTCATTCCATTCAGAAACACGGACAATGTTTCCATAGAATTTAGTCGGGATCCCCTTATTCCTTTTGCCAGCACCAATGAAACAGGAGGAATTCTGGTGGGAGATCTAAACAATGATGGTCTTGAGGATTTGGTAACTTTGGGTGGGAAACATCAGTCTACAGAAATATGGTATCAAAATCCAGATGGTATTTTGCAAAACACCCTCCTCCCAAGTGCTGAAGCAACCGACATCAACGAAGATACCTTTGGGGTGATTTTCGATGCCAATGGCGACAGTAAAAATGATCTTTTATTGGTAAGTGGTGGTAATGAATTTAAAACCGGCACTGCCATACAACCTCGTTTGTATCTTCAAAAAGACGCAACGTTAGTTGCTGACACCCTTCAATTCAAAAACATCGAAATCCAGGCATCTAAAGCACGTGCAATCGATATAGACAATGATGGAGACTTGGATGTTTGCATAACTTCCCATGTCAAAGGACACCAATTTGGTGCTACTCCAAAACAGTATATTTTCAGGAATGATGGTACTGGAATCTTTAATGACCAAACCGGAGTAATTTCTGAAGACTTCCAACATATTGGTAATGTAAAAGACATACAATGGATCGATCTCGACGGCAATGGATTTAAAGATGCCATTGTATGCGGCTATTGGATGCCCATTTCCATTTTCATGAACGATGGAAAAACACTCGCCCAATCCACTACCCTGGACAACACCAAGGGTTGGTGGAATACCGTTAAGATGGCAGATTTTGACCAAGATGGTGATGTGGATATCATAGCTGGCAATTGGGGTCTCAACTCACGCTTAACAGCATCGGTAGAAGAACCGATAACATTGTATCTGGAAGATTTCGACACCAATGGTAAAATTGACCCAATTCTAACCTATTTCTATCAGGGAAAAGAAACCACCTTGGCCACCAAGGATGAACTGGCCAAGCAACTGCCTTCCATCAACAAAAAATACCTATCCTACCAAGAATTTGCTGCAGCTGATATAAACGATGTATTACCTTTGAAATCGACCCCTCAAGACCGAGTAAAAAAAGTAGTTCAATTAGGGTCAACTTATTTTGAAAACCAAGGTGATAATACTTATATTTCGCATCAACTTCCGCTAGAGGCCCAAGTTTCTACCGTGAATGATATAATGATAGATGATATGAATGATGACGGGTATCTAGATGCGCTCTTGGTTGGAAATAATTTTGAAATCAGCACCCAAATTGGAAGATTAGATGCCTCTCATGGCGTGCTCTTGTTAAATGACAAAAAAGGATTTTTCTCCCCCGTGAATAATCAAGGTTTTTCTGCCAACGGAGCTTGTAGAAGCATCCAAAAAATAACCCTGGGTAACGAACAATTATATGTGGTTGGAAGAAATAACAACACACCCGTTTTTCTAAAAAAAGAATGATCATTTATGTACTCTTATAAAATCCCCCATAAAAAGTTTTTCTTCATAGCAATCGCCATGCTTCTTTTAGCGGCCTGTGGCGAAACGGAAACTGGAACAGATGCGTCCACCGCGGATGGTGAACAGACACTTTTTTCCTTATTACCCGGCGAAGAAACCGGTGTCGATTTTCTGAATTATGTAGAAAACCAGAAAAACTTCAACATTTTCAAATACCGGAACTTTTATAATGGAGGCGGTGTTGCAGTTGGCGACATTAACAACGATGGGTTATCCGACATCTATTTTACAGCCAATATGGGGCCTAACAAATTGTACCTGAATAAAGGTGATTGGAAATTTGAAGATATTTCAGAGAGCGCCGGAGTGGTCGGAAACAAACCATGGTCTACCGGAGTGGTCATGGCCGATGTAAATGCCGATGGCCTCCTCGACATCTATGTGAGTAATGCCGGAAATATGGAAGGCAACAACCATGATAACGATCTTTACATTAACAACGGAGATTTAACTTTTACCGAAAAGGCCAAAGAATTCAATTTAGCGGAAACCGGGTTCTCTACCCATGCTTCCTTTTTCGATTACGACAAAGATGGCGATCTGGACGCCTACATCCTCAACAACAGTAATATTCCCGTGAGTAGTTTGGGCTATGCCGAGCAACGGGATAAACGGGCACAAGATTGGGAAAACGTTCCCGATATTTTTAGGGGTGTTGGAGATCTGCTCATGCGAAATGATGGTGGCACCTTTACAGATGTTAGCGAAGAGGCAGGCATCTACGGAAGTCTCATCGGATTTGGACTAGGTGTGATGGTTACCGATATTAACCATGACTTGTATCCAGATATCTATGTGTCTAACGATTTTTACGAAAGGGATTATCTCTATATCAACAATCAAGATGGCACCTTTACCGAAGATATCAAGAATTGGACCTCTCGTTTGTGCTTGTCTGCCATGGGTGTGGACATTTCAGATATCAATAATGACGGACTCCAGGATATTTTCATCACCGACATGTTGCCCGAGGAAGAAGAACGCGTAAAATCGGTCATGGAATTTGATGGTTACAACGTATTCAAACTGAAACAGAGCAAGGATTTTTACCAACAGTATATTCAGAATACATTGCAAATCAATAACGGGAATGGCTCCTTTTCTGAAGTTGCCTACCATAGTGGTGTTGAAGCAACCGACTGGAGTTGGGCAGGACTTATGTTCGATATGGATAATGACGGATATCGGGATATATACGTAACCAACGGGATTAACCACGACCTAACCGATCTCGACTTTGTAGACTTCTTTGCGAACGAGATTATTCAGAATATGGCACTTACAGGTAAAAAACAGGCGATCGATTCCATTATCGATAAGATGCCTGTGAAACCCCTGCCCAATTATGCATTCCACAACAACAAGGACATCACCTTTACCGACTTGGCCTCTGATTGGGGATTGGGAACCCCAAGTATGTCCAATGGAGCGGCCTATGGAGATTTGGACAATGACGGCGATCTGGATTTGGTCGTGAACAATGTGAATATGGAAGCTTTCATTTATCGCAATAACTCCAACGAAACCCAAAACAACAACTACCTAAAGCTATCTTTTGAAGGCAGCGAATTGAATCCCTTCGCTGTAGGAACCAAAGTTGTATTGCATTACGATAACGAAATCGTAACCCAGGAATTGGTTCCTTCCCGTGGATTCCAATCGTCTATGGAATACGATATGACCCTTGGTTTGGGAAAAACTGCCTCTATCGATTCATTACGTGTCATCTGGCCCAATGACAAAACGCAAAAGATGGAAAACATTCAAGCCAATCAGACACTCACATTAAAGCAAAGTGATGCTGTCGAAGTGTTTGCCCCAGAAAAGACACGATACCAACCATTGTTAAAGGAAATAAGCTCGTCATTGGCAGCTCATAAAGAGAATGCCTACAATGATTTCGACTACGAAGGATTAATTGCACACAAGCTTTCAGAGGAAGGCCCTGCTTTGGCCATTGGCGATGTGAATGGCGACGGTAATGATGATGTGTTTCTAGGAGGTGCCCAAGGACAAGCAGCCGCCCTCTACACGCACAACGGAAAAGGCAATCTAAGAGCCGCCTCACAATCGGTTTTCGATACCGATGCCTCCTTCGAGGACGTTGTGGCGGCATTTTTCGACGCTGATGGGGACAATGATTTGGACTTAATCGTTGGAACAGGAGGAAATCAGGTAGGTTCAGAAAACAAATACATTCCAAGACTATATATCAACGATAGTAGGGGGAATTTCACTCGATCGGATGCAACCCTTCCTTCTACATTTCAGAACACCTCAACCATTGCCCCTCATGACTTTGATGGAGATGGGGATGTTGATTTATTTATAGGTTCGAGAAGTGTGGTTGGCATTTATGGAGCTGCTCCACGCCACCTGTTTTTGGAGAACAATGGCGACGGAACCTTTACAGACGGAACCCAACGCTTGGCATATGCCTCCAAAGATTTAGGTATGGTGACTGCTGCGGAGTGGGTGGATATTGATGGTGACGGAAAAAAAGACCTGATTGCCACAACCGACTGGGATGGAATAAAAATCTTAAAGAATTCGGGAAGACGACTCAGTCCAAAAGCTACTACATTGGATAGCCTTACCGGTTGGTGGAAGACCGTAGCAGCTTCCGATTTGGATGGCGATGGCGATATGGATTTAATTTTGGGTAACGAAGGAAACAACATCCATTATGTGCCCTCGGAGGAAAATCCTATGAAAATGTTTATCAATGATTTCGATAACAACGGAACCATAGAACAGATAACTACCCTCCAAAAAGACGGAAAGGATTATCCCATACATCAGAAAAAAGAACTCACTGCGCAAATGGTCTCTTTAAAAAAGCAGAACCTAAAAGCGCGGGAGTATTCCAAAAAGGCCATCGACGAATTATTTCCGAAAGAAGTCATTGATAGATCCATTGTCAAAGAAGTTCGCAATCCAGAATCGATAATCGCTATCAATGATGGAAACGGAAACTTCAGTATTAAAAAATTACCCAAGCGCGTTCAATTGTCCTGTGTTTGTGGTATTGCTTGTGCCGATGTAAACAATGATGGACTTACCGATCTCATCATGGGAGGAAACAACTTCGAATTCAAACCCCAATATTCCCAGTTGGATGCCAGCTACGGAAATGTTCTGATTAACAAGGGAGATTTGGAATTTGAATGGCAGGATTACAATGCAAGTGGTTTCTTCGTGAAAGGTGAAATGAAGTACTTGGCAGAATTTAAGGACAAAAATGGAACGAGTTACTTCATTACTGCGATAAACAACGGAACCCCAAAAATCTTTACCCATAATGAATAGAGGGCTCGTTCTTCTTTTGAGTTTTTTATTGCTTGCCAGCTGCAAAGAAAAGGGTATACTTTTCGATTCTTTGGAAGCTGATGAAACAGGGCTTGCGTTCGAAAATACCATCACCGAAACCGACGATCTCAACATCATCGACTACCTCTACTTTTATAATGGGGGCGGGGTCGCCGTAGGCGACATCAACAACGACGACCTGCCAGATGTTTTCCTTTCCGGAAATCAAGTTTCGAACAAACTGTACCTGAATAAGGGAAATTTTCAGTTCAAAGACATCACCGATCAGGCCGGTGTTTCTGGAAGCAGCACTTGGAATACAGGGGCCGTCATGGGCGATGTTAATGGAGATGGCCTTTTAGATATTTATGTTTGCGCCGTGGTAGGAATCTTGGGATTCGATGGTCACAACGAACTGTTCATCAATAATGGCGATGGCACTTTTACAGAGCGTTCTGCGGAATATGGTTTGGATCATGATTCCTACAGCTCGAATGCCGCTTTTTTGGACTACGATCTCGATGGGGATTTGGACATCTATTTACTAAATCATGCCGTACATACACAGGAATCCTTTGGCAAGGCCGAATTGCGTTTTAAAAGAAACTACGAAACCGGGGATAAGCTTCTGCGAAATGACGGCGACCACTTTACCGATGTAAGCGAAGAGGCTGGAATTTTTGGAGGGGTAAACAGTTACGGTTTGGGATTGGCCGTATCAGATTTTAACCAGGATGGATGGCCCGATCTTTATGTGGGGAACGATTTTCACGAAGATGATTATTACTACCTCAATAACCAAGACGGAACTTTTTCTGAACAAATGCGCGATTATTTTGGGCACACCTCCCGATTTTCCATGGGGAACGATGTAGCCGATATTAATCACGACGGATGGCCCGACCTTATTTCATTGGACATGCTTCCAGAAGATGAAAAAGTATTAAAGGCTTCTGAAGGGGACGATAATTTCCAGATTCTTAAGCTTAGAACCGAACAATACGGGTACCACTTTCAATATACCCGCAATATGCTTTTTCTGAATCAGCCGGGTTATGATTATGCCGAAACGGCTCCCTTGAGTGGAGTTGCAGCTACCGATTGGAGTTGGAGTGCCCTTTTTGCCGATTTTGATCAGGATACGGAACAGGACCTTTTTATCTCTAACGGAATAGCCAAGCGTCCCAATGATTTGGATTATATCAAATTCGTATCCAATGAACAGATTCAGAAGAAAATGGAATCGACCCGGCTCATGGACAAGGAAGCCTTGGAATTGATGCCTTCCGGAAAAGTTCCGAATTATATCTTTAAGGGAATGGGCGATATCACCTTTTCGGACGAATCGGAACGATGGATGAAACAGGACTCATTGATTTCCGGTGCTTCTGCCCTAGCCGATTTTGATGGCGATGGGGATATGGATATTATCACCCAAAATTTAAACAGTACTCCGATTATCTATAAAAACAAGACCAACGAAAAGGCTAACTACCTGCAACTGGCATTTACATACACCGACAAAAACAGATTCGGAATCGGAACCAAAGTATTTTTGTATCACAATGGGAAACAGCAATACAAAGAACTGTACACCGTTCGGGGATTTCAGGCTTCGTCTGAACCCGTCCTTCATTTTGGATTGGGAACGGCACCTAAAGTAGATTCCTTGAAGATTATCTGGCCCAATGGAACTTATCAGACGCTTTCCAATGTTGATGCCAATCAGAAACTCATCGTTGAGATGCAAAAAACCCAACCCTTTGATTACGCATCTTTGCTTCCTCCAAACAACAACCTGTTCGAAAAAGTAGAGAACAATTTATACCTCGACTTTGTACACAAAGAAGATTCTTACATCGATTTTCACCGTGAAAAGTTGATGCCATACCTAGTCTCGGATCGAGGCCCCGCCACAGTCATGGGAGATTTTAATGGTGATGGTAAAAAAGACATTTTCTTTGGAGGATCCAAATTCGAGCAGGCCCAATTGTACTTGCAATCCGATACATCATTTGTAGCGAGTCCCGTTGCCAGCTTCGAGAACAACAAAATCACAGAGGATGTGGTGGCTGCTATGGGCGATTTCAATAATGACGCTAAAGATGATATTTTCGTAGGAACAGGAGGAGGCGACTTTTCCAATCAAGCTCCTGCCTTGTTGGACCTGTTGTATACACAAACCGATTCCACACTCACAAAAACAGTATTGCCTGAAATATTCGAAAATACGTCCGTAATCGCTCCCTACGATTATGACAGTGATGGCGATTTAGATGTATTTGTAGGCAACCAATCTGTCACAGGTAATTTCGGCGCCGTTCCGGAATCTTACTTCCTGAAAAATGAAGCAGGCACATTTCAAATCGACCCTGTAAACCCCGCCACAACATTAGGAATGGTCACCGATGCAATTTGGGTAGACCTAAATGGGGATCAGAGCAAGGATCTGGTGGTGATTGGAGAATGGATGGCTCCTATTTTTTTTCTGAATGAAAACGGAACCTTGACCCAAAAGAAAATGACTTTTGGAGATCTCCATGGATTGTGGCAAGCCATTACGGCATTCGATATGGATGGCGACGGCGATAACGATTTACTCCTTGGAAATTGGGGTGACAACTCGAAATTTAGTGCATCCGATAAGGCACCCATGCGAATGTATGTGAATGACTTCGATAAAAATGGCCAGACCGAGCCCATTGTATGTACCCAGAAAAATGGGGCGTACTATCCCTTGGAAGATTTTGACGAATTGGCCTCGCAGATGGTCTTTCTAAAGAAGAAATTTCCCGATCATAAATCCTTTGCAGGGAAATCCATTGAAAAAATATTTGAAAAGGCGGTGTTGGAAGAAAGCCAATTACTGGAAGTGCACAACCTTCGATCTGGCTATTTAAGAAATGATGGTGAAAGTTTCGAATTTGTCCCTTTCAACAACACCTTGCAAGTGGCACCTATTCTCTCTTTTTGTACTTTTGATTTTGACAACGACGGACAGGAAGAAGTAGTAGCAGCTGGTAATTATTTTGGAGTTAAGCCTTATCACGGAAGATTGGATTCATTTTCGGGAACGCTAATCAAAAACGAATCGAATATGATTCCAGGGCATTTACTAGGACTGGACCTAGGACAAAAATCGGTTCGTCACATGAATGTCTTTGAACACCAAGGTGCAACCTACCTACTGGTGACCTTTAACAATGAAAAAGTACAAGTATACCTAATCAAAAAACCACAATAACATGCGAAAGATGATGATGCGTTTCGGAAGTTTTACAGCACTGTGTTTGGCAGTACTTTCCTCTTGTAGTGAACCTCCCCAACCAATTTCGATAAGTCCAGACGATTTTCATAATTCGGTAGATCAAGTTACCGAAGTGATGATACACGATATTTTTTCGCCTCCGGTGGCGAGTAGAATTTATGCCTATCCCAACGTAGCGGCTTACGAAATCCTCGCGAGCCAATCGGAAGAATTCAATTCCTTGGCCGGACAAGTAAGAGATTTTAAAGGCATTCCAACAACATCGGATCTTCAGGTGAATCATGAGTTGGCCGCACTTATCGCTCATATGGATGTAAGCAAACGCCTTATCTTTTCAGAAGATAGGATCGAATCCTATCAGGACAGTCTGTATGGTGTTTGGAGCAAAGCCAATGAAGCCGAGTTCGAAGCTTCCAAAAAATATGGATTGGAAGTCGCCGAACATATCGCTGCTTGGTTGGATGGGGATAATTATAAACAGACCCGTACCATGCCGAAATTTACGGTACAGACCGATGATCCATCCCGTTGGCAACCCACACCACCTGCCTATATGGATGGTATCGAACCCCATTGGAACAAGATCCGCCCTTTCCTTTTAGATTCGGCATCCCAATTTAAACCCTTGCCACCTCCACCCTACTCCATGGATAAAGGCAGCGACTTTTATAAAGAACTGGAAGAGGTATATGCTGTGAGCCAGGAAATCACCAAAAATGGAGATGATAGCGAAGAGATTCAAATAGCACAATTTTGGGATTGTAATCCCTATGTATCGGTAACCCGTGGCCACTTAATGTTCGCTACTAAAAAGATCACCCCAGGAGCCCACTGGATCGGTATTTCCAAAATAGCTTCGCGCAAGGCGGACTACGATGTTATGAATACCGTATACACCTATACCCATACCTCCATGGCCATAGCTGATGCTTTTATTAGTTGCTGGGACGAAAAATACCGTAGCAATTTAGTACGCCCAGAAACATTGATCAACGAACATATGGATGATAGCTGGCAACCCATTCTACAAACTCCACCATTTCCCGAATATGTAAGCGGTCATTCTGTGGTATCCGGGGCAGCCTCAGAAGTATTAACAGGAATCTTTGGCGACAATTTCTCCTTTAACGATAATACTGAGGTGCCCTACGGACTTCCCATTCGGAATTTCAAATCCTTTAGACTTGCCGCAGAAGAAGCTGCTGTAAGCCGTTTGTATGGCGGTATCCATTACCGTGCTGCCATCGACAATGGCTTGGATCAGGGAAAGGCTTTGGGACAACATTTTCTGAACACCCTAGAAATGCGAAATAACTAAATCCTGGCGCAGCAATTATGAAGAAAAAGATATTGCTTGCTTTACTCAGTACTGCCGTATTGGTAGTTGGCTGGTACTTATTTGTTCGAACCTACGATTATCAGGTGAACTTCACTGCAGAAACCTCTGTGGGAACCGTGAACCAATCCATCAAATCATGGAATTCTTCATTTGATGATCCGCAACCTATTGTTCAGAATAGATTAGGAGAATTGATCCAGACGATTAAAAATGGTGATACGGTGCGCACCTATGTTTGGAATGTTGAAAACGTGGGGGACTCACAGGTAAAAGTAAGTGCTGGTATCATTGATGAAGAAAACAGCCTGAAACATCGCTTGGCCATACCGTTTTCCGATACCGCCTTTGAGCAGGAATCCAAAGCCAAAGTGCAGGAGTTTTTTCAATTATTGAACAATCACCTCAAAAAAATCAAAGTTACCGTAGAAGGGGAAAGTGAAACCCAAGCCAGTTTTTGTGCCTACATCCCTATGAAAGGGCTTCAAATAGAAAAAGCTATGGGCATGATGAATACCTACAATGTCTTGACTAACTTCATGATTACCGGGAATATTGAACCCCGCGGAACTCCGTTTGTTGAAGTCACCCATTGGAATCAGGAAAACGATAGCATTTCCTATAACTTTTGTTTTCCCATTTTTAAGAATGAACAATTGCCTAATCATCCCGAGATTAAGTATAAAAAGTTCTTCCCTAAAAAGGCATTGAAAGCCGTATACAACGGCAATTACATTACTTCAGATCGCGCTTGGTACGCCTTACAGGAGTATGCAAATGCCAATAATATCGAGGTAGAACTAACGCCCTTGGAAATATTTTATAACAATCCGAATATGGGCGGGGACGAATTGAATTGGAAAGCTGAAATCTTCATGCCAATCAAAGAATAAGACTCCCATTACCCCATAGGCAAACCGTATAATTTTAGTATCTTTCAGTAGAGAAACTTATACATCAATTATGACTGCGAAACGTTTAGCCACCCTATTGTTGGCAGCAATGGGGATACTGTTCTTTTCATGCCAATCCGAAACTATAAAAACCCAAGTTACCTCACCCGATGGCACCCTTACGGCCAGCATAGGGCTTTCCGATACAGGACAACCCTATTATTGGGTAGCTCATAAAGGGACCACTATTATCGATACGTCCTATATGAGTTTGGAGGTAAAGGATCTTTCTGCTTTTAAAAATGGATTTACCATTACCGCTTCAGAAACATCTACCATGAACGAAGATTGGGAAATGCCTTGGGGAGAGCAGCGAACGGTAAACAATCACTACAACGAGCTCAAGGTATCCTTGGAAGAAAACACCGTAACACCTAAAAAAATGAACCTCATTTTCAGGGTATATGATGATGGATTGGGCTTTCGATATGAATTCCCCGAGCAAGAAGGCATGACAGAAATGCTGATCACAGACGAGAACACTGAATTCAATTTAACAGCTGATCACAAGGTATGGTGGCAGCCTGGCGATTGGGACATATACGAACACCTGTACAACGAAACATCTTTTTCTAATATAGACGCACTATCCAAGGCCAATCACCCCAACCTCATTGCCACCTATATTCCTGAAAATGCAGTCAACACGCCGGTGACCATGAAAACCAATGACGGATTGTATCTCAGTTTTCATGAAGCGGACCTTACCAATTACGCAGGGATGACCTTGAAAGTGGATCCGGCAAGTCTCAAAATGACCAGTGAATTGGTTGGATCTGAAATATTGGGCGGAAAAGCCAAAGTCTCCTTACCCTTCGAAACACCGTGGCGTACCATTCAAATTGGTGAAAAGGCCGGGGATCTTATCGAATCGAATCTACTGGTCAACCTAAATGAACCCAACACCATTGGGGATGTGAGTTATTTTACACCCATGAAATACATTGGGATTTGGTGGGAAATGCACATTGGCAAATCTACCTGGGATATGGAAGGTAGTCAGGACATGAACACTTACATTGAAGGTTCCAAAAACTCTGCAAGGCATGGAGCAACTACCGAAAATGCCAAAAAATACATCGATTTTGCCGCCGCCAATGGTATTAAAGGACTCTTGGTTGAAGGTTGGAATACCGGATGGGATCAATGGATCAATACCGAAGATCGTGAAGGTGTTTTCGATTTTATGACCCCGTACCCAGATTATGATTTTGATGAAGTCATGGCTTATGCCAAGGAGAAAGGCGTGGAGGTCATCATGCACCACGAAACATCGGGAGCTCCTCGAACCTACGAAAAACAAATGGAGGTTGCCTATAATTTTATGAAGGAAAACGGCATGAATTCTGTAAAAACGGGATATGTTGGAAAGATCATCCCTAAAGGCGAATACCACCATGGACAATGGATGGTAAATCATTATGAAAAGGTGCTCAAAGATGCCGCTGCCAAGAAGATTGCTATCAATGCGCATGAACCTATTAAAGCCACTGGAAAGCGTCGCACCTATCCCAATGCGATAGCGCGGGAAGGACTCCGCGGACAGGAATTCAACGCTTGGGCCACCGATGGCGGAAACCCACCCAATCATCTCCCTACCATAGCTTTTACACGTATGTTGGGAGGCCCGATCGACTTTACACCCGGTGTTTTCAACATTAAATTCAACGAATACAAAGAAGAAAACCAGATCAATACAACCTTGGCCCATCAATTGGCCTTGTATGTGGTTATATATAGCCCACTGCAAATGGCCTGCGATTTACCAGAACACTATACTTTGGATGGACAAACCCATCCCGCATTTCAATTTATAGCCGATGTGGGCGTAGATTGGGAGCAATCGATGGTATTGGATGGTGAAATAGGTGATTTTGTGGTCATGGCACGCGAAGAAAAAGCATCCGGAAACTGGTTTGTTGGAGGAATCACTAACGAAGAGGCGAGAACACAATCCTTGGATTTCAGTTTCTTGCCCCAAGGAAAAACATTCAAAGCGACCCTGTACAAAGATGCTCCCGATGCCCACTGGGACAACAATCCAGAGGCTTATGAAATTAGCACTATGGAAGTAGATTCCACAACCAACATGACTATCGAAATGGCTGCTGGTGGCGGATTTGCAATGAGTATAATGGCACCATAATATGGCAAAAGGGTTCCCTGCATTATACGAGAATGCTGTTGCTCTGCTCGAGAATTTATGCACTTCAGAGGGCATACTGGCCAGTACCATAGAAGCAGACAATTACAAACGCGTTTGGGCCAGGGACAGTATTGTTTGTGGCATGGCAGGATTGCAAATTGGCAATCCCATTTTAATAGAAGGCTTAAAGAACTCCTTGCTCACCCTTGCCAATCATCAGAATGAGTTGGGCATGATCCCTTCCAACGTGCTTCCCAGTGCAAATGATGTCTCCTTCGGAAGTTTGGTAGGGCGTATCGATGCCAATACGTGGTTTGTTTTGGGGAGTTGCGCCTACTTTATGAAGACCAACGATTTGACTACATGGGAACTCTTAAAACCCAAAGTGGAAAAATGCCGAACCTATCTCAAAGCAGCCGAATTCAATAACAAAGGATGGTTGTACACACCCCTAAGTGGAAATTGGGCCGATGAATATCCCATCCATGGGTATACTCTTTACGATAATATGATTCGAATTTGGGGGGAAGATTACTGGAATCGATTGGAAGGAAATCAGTCATTCAACCATGAAAAAACCTTTCAGAATTTTTGGCCTCATGATCATAACGATCCGTCTATGATCTATCAGAAAAGTGCTTTTCAAAAATTGAATTTTGAGGAGATTAATCACTACATCGCCTTTATACTTCCCGGGAAATATGACTTGCGCTTCGACGCTGCGGGAAATGCCTTAGCACTGCTTCAAAAATCTTTAAATGAGCAACAGAAAGAAAAGCTCAGGGCATTTTTGAAGGGGCTCACTCAGGAAATCGGAAAACCATTGATTCCCGCTTTCTGGCCCATTATTTCAGAAGAAAGTGAAGACTGGAACCTTTTGGAAGGCAATTATTCCTTCGATTTCAAAAATTATTCGGGGGCCTTTCACAACGGAGGAATTTGGCCGGTATGGATGGGATTATTTTGTTGGGGATTGGCCGAAAATGGGATGCACATGGAAGCATCGCAAATCATTAATGCTTTTACTGAATTAGTGGATGCGAATCCGGATTGGGATTTTCAGGAATTCATACACGGAAAAACTTTGGAGTTGGGCGGTAAGACAAAAATGGGATATACGGCTTCCGGAATTGTGTTTATGCATTTGGCATTAAGAATGCGACAAAGTTTTGGCAATAGAATGTAAGAATTATTGAAAATTATCCAAAATCGATAACGATTTCGTTACGAAATTCGCTGATTATTTATACATCCCGTGATATTTTCTCAAAAAATACAGATATTAGAATAATAGTGGGGCGTTCCGTGGCTTTTTGAGTTTTTATCGGAAACCAGGAAATCGACTTCAGCTACTAACCGTTCAAGACCAAAAATTATGATTAAGAAACCGAGTTTATCCTTTTGGCAAATTCTTAATATGAATGTTGGATTTTTAGGAATCCAATATAGTTTCGGATTGCAGCAAACCGCTATAAATCCTATCTTTCTTTACTTAGGCGCTCCCGAAGACATGCTTCCCATCTTAAATATAGCTGGGCCGGTTACCGGACTTATCGTACAACCTATTATTGGTGCGATGTCAGACAAAACATGGTCCAATCGTTGGGGAAGACGTAAACCTTATTTCCTTATTGGAGCACTTTTGGGAAGTCTCTGTTTATTTATTTTCCCACATAGCCCGGTCCTTTGGTTCGCCGTTGGACTATTATGGATTCTCGATGTGGGTAATAACATGGCCATGGAACCTTATCGTGCCTTTGTGGGTGATAAGCTTCCCGAAAAGCAACTGAGCTTGGGATACCAAATGCAAAGTTTGTTTGTTGGAGCTGGAATTTTATTGGCCAACGGATCCATTGTTTTATTTCAATATTTGTTTGGCGGTGAATCCGTTGAAGAGGCAGGTAAGATTCCTCAGTGGATTTACTACTCTTTCTACATAGGTGCATTTTTGTCATTGACCACCATCTTATGGTCTGTTTTCAAAACCCCAGAAATCCCTCCATCTGATGAAGAATTGGAAGAAATAAAAGAAATCAATAGCCTTCCTTTTGGTCAGCGAATCATGAAACCTTTTAAAGAAATTGCAGATGCCATCAAGGATATGCCCAAGTTTATGTGGAAAATTGGCGCGGTCTATTTATTTCAATGGTATGCCTTGTTTATATACTGGCAATTTACAACACCATTGTTCAAGCTAACCATGGATTACACTACTTCCGAAGCGGCATCACAGGCAGCCAAAATGAGCTTTACATACAATACCGTAACCATGTTCGTAGCCCTTGCACTTGTTCCTTTAACCCTAAAATTTGGAGGCAAAAAAATCTATGCAGTTAGCCTTTTGGGTACTGCCGCAGCGCTATTCATAATACCCTATATCTCCGATCCCAATTTAGTTTTAGTTCCCATGATATTGTTCGGTGTAGGCTGGGCCGCCATGATGGGGATTCCTTACACCATGGTTTCTAAAGTAGTACCCCAGGAACGAAGAGGTGTATATATGGGAATCCTGAATATGATGATCGTCATCCCAATGTTTATCCAGACTTTAAGTTTTGGACCCATTTATAAATATCTGTTAGGGGATAATGCAGTTAATGCCATGTTGTTTGCTGGGGTCTTCTTTGCGATTGCCGCATTCCTGGCCATGCGACTCAATGTTCCAAAAACTCAAGTAACCGAATAGGGCATGAAAAACCTCGGAATCAAAATATCGCTCTTTTTAAATTATTTTGTTTTTGCATTCTTATTAAATAGTGTAGGAACGGTGATCCTACAGGTACAACGAAGCATGGATGTTTCGAAGGCCGATGCTAGTGTTTTGGAAGGATTTAAAGACATTCCTATTGCCATCGCCTCTTTCATTTTAGCATCATTTCTTCCAAAAATTGGACTGAAAAAATCCATGTTAATTGGACTGGCTTTAGTCTCTGTGTTTTGCTTCATAACTCCTTTTACCAATGATTTCTGGTATTTCAAGATCCTCTTTATGGCCATTGGGATTTCATTTGCATTGATTAAAGTATCTGTATTCGCTACTATTGGACTCATTACAAATGGTCAAAAAGAACATGGAAGTTTCATGGGAATACTGGAAGCTATTTTTATGGCAGGTATTTTAGTCGGAAACTTGGTTTTTAGTCTTTTCATAGATGATGTAAATCCCAAATCGGATACGTGGCTAAATATCTATTGGTTCATGGGCGGTATTACCGTTTTGGCCTTTTTTGTATTGTTCGTCTCCAAACTAGATGAGTCTGAAGCCAAAATTGAACAGAGAAATTTTTCAGAAGATTTCAAAGAAATGCTGTTGCTCATCGCAAAATCCCTCACCATTGTTTTCATCGTTAGTGTTTTCTTATATGTCCTCATCGAACAAAGTTTCCAAACCTGGTTTCCAACCTTTTATGAAGACATCCTTAAAACCCCTGCAAGTATGGCGATACAAGCCGGAGCAGTGCTGGGAGGAGCCTTTATGATAGGAAGATTCTTGGGGGGAATTCTACTCAAAAAAATAAAATGGGTTTACCTCATTAGCTTTTGTTTAGTAGCAGCAGCCATCATTGTAATTATTGTACTACCACTTGCGGAGAATCAATCATTGAGTTCAGAAATTAGTTGGACCAATGCTCCTCTAGTGGTTTATCTTATGCCACTCATGGGATTGTTTCTTGCTCCCGTTTATCCAACTTTGAATTCGACGATCCTTTCAGCTTTGCCCAAGCATATGCATAGCTCAATGTCAGGTCTAATTGTCGTTTTTTCAGCTCTTGGAGGCACTACGGGATCCATCATCACTGGAAATGTCTTCGAAATGTATAGTGGTACCACTGCATTCTATTTTTCGCTCATACCCATTACGGCAATTTTAATTGCCATTTGGATTTTATTTAGACTCACAAAATAAACCCTTGAGCCACTAAATGAAATTGACAGTCTCTATACAAGATACACTCGCCAGGCTCCTAGCCCAAGAAGACACCGATGGCGACAAAAAAATTACCATTGAAGATCAAGGACCGAAGGAATTCACCCTTCAATCCGGTGCCGACTCCTACACCGTACGCAGCACCTATCACCTTTCCAATTTGCTTCAGGAATTGGTGATTGCCAAAAACGAAGGGAAAACGGAATGGGAAATCGATCCCTCCAAAATCGAAGAATTACCCGTACAGCGAATTTCGAGAATGATTCGCGATTATTACTGGAAGGGCCTCACCCGAACCATGGACATTCATGGGATCGAAGCACTCCTTGCCGACACCAAAAATGAAACCATCGAGAACCAAACCCTAACGGTTTTCGTTCCGTATGGCGACGCATTGGCGCTTAAATACTACACCGAACTACAACGGCAATTACCCTTGAACATCGTTCGGTTACCTGAAAAAATAACTCCCAAATACGTTAAGACTCTTAACAACAATAGCGGTATCCTTGCCTTGAAACTTTCAGAAAAGAACGCAGGAATCCGAGGCGAACCCTTTGTGGTTCCCGGCGGAAGATTCAACGAAATGTATGGCTGGGACAGTTATTTCGAAGCGGTTGGATTATTGCTGGATTCAAAAATTGAACTTGCCTTGGGCATGGCCAATAACTTTCAGTATGAAATCAAACACTACGGAAAGATTCTAAATGCCAATCGGTCGTATTACCTAACGCGTACCCAACCCCCGTTTTACAGCAGTATGATCTCCGAAATTTTCGAGCATACCAAGGACAAAAAATGGTTGAAAAGTCATTTGGAAACGGCCATTCAGGAATATGAAACCGTCTGGATGGTCAAAGGAAAAAGACTTACTCCCAATGGATTAAATCGCTACCTGGCAGAAGGAATTGGAATGCCACCAGAGGCCGAAGAGGGCCATTTTCATCATGAAATGGGTATGCATGCCAAAAATGCCAACATGTCTATCGAATCATACGAACAACAATATGCAGAAGGCGCCATAGAGAATTCGGCTCTGGATCATTACTTTGTCCACGACAGAACCGTTCGCGAATCAGGGCATGATACCTCTTACCGACTGGAAGGAATTTGTGCCGACCTTAATTTGGTGGAACTGAATGCTATGCTGTTCAAATACGAAACCGATTTTGCCGAACTTATCGAGCATCATTTCGATGATAGTTTCAAAATTGGGGATCGAACGTATACTTCCCAATATTGGCAGGACAAATCGATGGAACGTAAAGCCCGAATGAACCAATACCTGTGGAATCGATCCGAAGGTATGTTCTTCGATTATAACTTCGAAAGCGAAGCACCTCATATTTTCTATTCAGCAACAGGATTAACACCACTTTGGGCTGGAATCTGCTCCCAAGAACAAGCACAAAGCCTGGTAGACAACCTATTGCCCCTATTGAAGGAAAAGGGAGGAATTGCTTCCTGCGATAAAAAAAGCAGAGGGGAATTGTCCAAGGATAGACCCCAAAAACAGTGGGATTACCCCAATGGTTGGGCTCCGCACCAAATGATGATTTGGAAAGGCTTACACCATTATGGTTTTCATGAAATTCAACAAGAATTGATTTACCGATGGTTGTACATGATCACCAAAAATGCGGTTGATTATAACGGTACCATCCCCGAAAAATACGACGTAGTAAGTGCCACCCATAAAGTGTTTGCCGAATACGGAAATGTCGGGACAGAATTTGAATACATAACTACCGAAGGCTTTGGCTGGATGAATGCATCCTTCCAATACGGAGTTTCTCTTTTAGAAGAAAAATATATAAATAAATTAAATGATCTGGTTCCCCCTGCGGAGCTTTTCCCAGAATAATGAAAGAAAACCGAAGAGACATAGACATCCTCTGCATTGGGGAAACACTCATCGACTTTATAGGCACTCAAGTAGAAAAACCTATTAAAGAAACCAAGGATTATCACCGCTATTTAGGAGGTTCTCCAACCAATGTAGCCATGAACATGGCTCGTTTGGGATTGAATGTAAAAATGGTGGCTACGGTTGGGAATGATGGTTTTGGCGATTACATCCTGAAACGATTTAGGGAAGTGGATATCGATACTTCCGATGTACGGGAAATAGAAGGGATTCCCTCTACCGTGATTTTTGTGAACAGGACAACCGGGACACCTGAGTTTATCCCAATGCGAGGTGCCGATCGATATATCGAGAAAGGTCAGTTTACCTTGAGTAATTTATCACGAACCCAGATTTATCATACCAGTTGCTTTGCTCTAAGCCGGCAGCCCGCTAGGGATACCATTTTGGAAATGGCACGAAAAGCCAAAGAGGCTGGATGCCAATTGAGTATAGATATTAACTATTCTTCCAAAATATGGCCCCAAACCGAAGAAGCATTAGAGGCTATCAAGGAGTACTGTAGTTTAAGTCCATTGGTCAAGGTAAGTCAGGATGATATGGATCGTTTGTACGGGAAGGGCATGAATCATGACGAAATTTTTGCGAACTTACACGAGCTGGGAGCCAAAGTGGTATGTTTAACTTTGGGGAAAGATGGAGCTAAACTGAGCGAGCAGGGCAATCCTGTATTGGAATTATCTGCCTTAAAGGTG
Organism: Flavobacteriaceae bacterium; assembly: GCA_019634365.1. Lineage (GTDB taxonomy): Bacteria > Bacteroidota > Bacteroidia > Flavobacteriales > Flavobacteriaceae > Aureisphaera. The sequence continues at coordinate 84,894 of JAHQVM010000020.1, forward strand.
GATAAGATCATGGATGCTACCGGGGCTGGTGATGCATTTTGGAGTGGATTCCTATTCGCTTGGATAAAGGGAAAATCCAATATGGTGTGTATGGAAACGGCCTTGAAAATGGCTGCTATTAAATTGCAAAATGTTGGGCGTATCCCAGATTATGCACTCATTATATCAAGTATACTGAATAACTAACTAATATTTCATATGATTACAATTGTTTCTTTTTTAGCCTTTACCCTAATGGTGGGTATTATAGCCTATTTGGCTACAAGAAAGACAGATGAAAGTACTTCCGATGGTTATTTTTTAGGGGGTAGAAGTCTTACTGCTGTTGTCATCGCAGGATCTCTTCTATTAACGAATTTGTCCACCGAACAGATTGTAGGTCTCAACGGGCAGGCATTTTCTGAAGGAATCTTAGTAATGGCCTGGGAAACCCTTGCTGCCATAGCGATGGTAGTAACTGCAGTTTTTCTATTGCCCAGATATTTAAAGGGTGGAATTACCACGGTACCCACATTTTTGGAACGGCGCTATGACAAAGGCACCAAAGCCCTTACTTCTGGCTTATTCCTAACCGGATATATGGTCGTGTTGCTCCCTATTGTATTGTATTCTGGTGCACTTGCTATTAGTACCATGTTCAACGTCCCTGAGGCGCTTGGGGTTTCGGATACCGTGGCACTTTGGATTTGCGTTTGGGGTATCGGAATCATTGGTTCCATTTACGCCATCTTTGGAGGGTTGAAGGCTGTGGCCGTTTCTGACACCGTAAATGCCGTAGGGCTTTTAATTGGAGGGTTAATGATCCCATTATTTGGATTGTATGTGGTTGGGGATAATAGCATCACGGCAGGTATTTCGAAATTAACTACAGAACTCCCCGATAAATTTGTAGCCGCAGGCGGACCCGATTCCTCCATTCCTTTCGCCACCATCTTTACGGGAATGATGTTGGTGCAGTTGTTTTACTGGGGAACCAATCAGGCCATCATACAAAGAGCCTTGGCGGCCAAAAACCTAAAGGAAGGACAAAAAGGACTCATGCTAGCCGCGTTCATAAAGATATTGGGGCCGCTAATTGTAGTACTTCCTGGAATTATAGCCTATTACTTATTCCAAGGGCAAATAACAAATGCCGATGAAGCCTACCCAACCCTTGTTCGTGAAGTGTTACCTCCTTATTTGGTAGGATTCTTTGCTGCGGTTTTATTTGGGGCAATTTTGAGTTCCTTCAACAGTGCATTGAACAGTTCAGTAACCCTTTTCGGAGTCGATATTTATAGGGAATATATCAATAAAGGAGCCGATGAGAAGACCACGGTAAAACAAGGTAAAAGATTCGGAATCGTGCTTGCATTGGCCTCCATGATCATTGCACCTTTTATCGCTAACGCACCCGACGGTCTTTTTGGATACCTGCAGGAAATTAATGGATGTTACAGCATTCCCATCCTAACCATTATTGTGGTTGGATATCTCACAAAGCGTGTTCCTGCGATAGCTGCAAAGATTGCCATCGTTTTGGGAGCTGTACTGTATACCATTAGCCAATTTGTATTGGCTCCAAAATACGGAGATGATTATCCACACTTCCTCCATGTTATGGCGATACTATTTGTATTCAACGTTCTGCTAATGTTGGTTATAGGGAAGATTTCTCCAAGGGCCACAGATTATGTACAAGAGTACACAAAACAAGTGGATATTACCACTTGGAAATGGGCCAAACCCATTGGGCTTGGAATTGTAGTCATAGTAGTTTTTACCTACATTTATTTCCAATAGGCAAGAATAGAACTAAAAAAAATCCCCCGAAATTTCGGGGGATTTTTTTTAAGCAGCCAAACGACCTTTCAATCGTTTTTCTATTTTCTGCTTTATCACGGTGAGACGTTTCATTAAGTCCATTAATTTCGCGTCCTTATTTTGCTTATATATTTCGTTAACTCCTAGAATAAGTCTTTTCACTTCACGAGAAGCTTCAATCCTTTCGCTAGTCGTTTTGAACGTCATTTTACGTTGTTCGAACTCCAAAGCTTGATCCAGTATATCCATACGGTTAAATTGAAATAGTTAAACTTAGAGAAAATACATCCTCGTTCGCTGCAAAGATACGTTCTAGCATTTTTATGACCATTTGCTTAAACACAACTTTAACACACTTAAACTTAAGCATTTTTCTGTTTGCAAAAGATGTATATTTACGTAAACTAACTACGTGAAAACCTTATTATTAATTATCTGTTTGGCAGGGACCCTTTCCTGTTACGGTCAGATCCTCAATGCAGAATCCCTCCGTAAAGTAACCGACACCTCGGGTTGGTCGGGTTCAGCAAGTGCTCATTTCGCCTTAAAAAGGAATGTGAACGACTTTGTGGTATTGGGAAGCGACATCCATGTTCAATACAAAATGGACAAACATCTCCTCTTGTTTAAGAACGACCTCAATTTTCAAAAAATTGAAGGAAATAAGTTTGAAAACAGCGGTATAACGCATATTCGGTACAACCATCGCTTTCACCCTAGAATAGCATGGGAGGTCTTTACCCAGGGTCAGTACAATAAGGTGAGTCTCATTAATTTTCGCGGATTGTTAGGAACCGGACCGCGATTTAAACTAAGCCGTTCCGAAAACTACAAATTCTACCTAGGTACCTTAGTGATGTACGAATATGAAGAAACCGCAGACAATGTAACACCCGTTCTTCGCGATATTCGCGGGAGTTCCTATTTATCCTTCAGTTTGTTTCCCACTGAAAGGATTTCGGTAGTGAGCACCACCTATTACCAACCGCTTTTTAAGCAATTTTCAGATTACAGGATTTCAAGTCAAAGTTCGGTCGCGGTAGAGCTGTTTGGGGGCTTTGATCTTAAAATTACCTACACCTTTGTGTACGATGCCGTTCCTGCCGTTGGAATCCCCAATTCCCAATATGATTTCCGAACGGGAATCAGCTATTCCTTTAATTGACATTTTTCTGAAAAGTTTCGTAAGGGTGCGTCTACAAATAAGACTACTTCCCTATCTTTACCCGAGACAAATAACCCTACTGTTTTTACAGTAAGGCAGTTAAATGAAAGAATATGTCGTATTACGATCCAAAAGACCTGAGAAAATTTGGAAATATTACCGAATGGAGTGAAGAATTGGGAACCAAATTTTTCGATTATTACGGAAAGGTCTTCGAAGAAGGAGCATTAACAGCCCGTGAAAAATCCCTCATTGCCTTGGCAGTAGCCCACACAGAGCAGTGCCCGTACTGTATAGACGCCTATACCAAAGACGGACTGCAACGGGGGGTTACCAAGGAAGAGATGATGGAGGCAGTTCACGTAGGCGCAGCCATTAAAAGTGGTGCAAGTTTGGTGCACGGGGTAATGATGATGAACAAAGTGAATAAGTTGGACGGATAGTCTCAACGTGTAATACAGACCTATTAGGAAAGCATAGTCTATGACCAAAATAAAAACACAATCCCTTCAAAAAAGGGAGAGCGAATTAGCCAATGCGAATCGGCAGTTGGAAATTCTTTCCAATGGAATTTTCCAAGACGGAGAATTACCCACCTTTGCCGAAAAAATCAAGGAAACCCAGCAATTTCCCTTGCGCCCCAAAAAATTGGAAATCCTACAGATTAACGTAGGGTATATGTGTAATCAGGTTTGTGAGCACTGTCATGTCGATGCCGGTCCCGATCGTAAGGAAATCATGACTCGGGAAACCATGGAACAATGCTTGGAGGTAATTCGCAACACGGGTGCCCATACCTTGGACCTTACGGGAGGTGCTCCCGAAATGAATCCGAATTTTAGATGGTTTGTAGAAGAGGCCAGCAAGGCGGGAATCAAAGATTTCATTGTTCGAAGTAATCTAACCATTATTAGGGCCAACAAAAAATACTACGACCTTCCCCAATTTTTCAAAAAGCACAATGTGCACGTGGTGAGTTCTATGCCGCACTGGACACGTGGCAAGACCGATAAGCAACGTGGGGATGGTGTATTCGATGCTTCTATAAAAGCCCTTCAGGAATTAAATGCAGTGGGCTACGGAATGCCCGATAGTGATCTTCGCTTGGATTTGGTTTATAATCCAAGTGGTGCCTTTCTTCCAGGAGATCAGGCCAGCATGGAAAAGGATTTCAAAAAAGCGCTGATGGAAGATTTCGAAATTCAATTTCACAATCTATTCGCCATTACCAATCTGCCCATTTCACGATTTTTGGATTACTTAATAGCTAGTGATAATTACGAGGACTATATGTATTCCTTAGTGGAGGCCTTTAACCCTTCCGCTGTTGCCAATGTGATGTGTACGAACACCATTTCCGTAAGTTGGGATGGTTGGTTGTACGATTGCGATTTCAACCAAATGTTGGGACTCAAGGTTGCTAGTAAAATTAAGCACATTAAAGATTATAACGAGGAAGTATTGACCAATCGTAACATTATCATTTCTCAACATTGTTATGGTTGTACCGCCGGGGCCGGAAGTAGTTGCCAAGGAACCGTTGCTTAACTTCTAGAATTTTTCCAGATGCGATATCCCATTTTCATAATACTTTTCTGTATGGCCACAGTAACTATGGCTCAGAAAACCGTGGAAAAGGTGCTCGATCAATATAACACCCATAGCATTCCTTACATTTCTGTGGAAGAACTGAAAATGCAACAATCCAAAGGGCAAGTTATCATTCTCGATTCGCGGGAACCCAAGGAATATGAAATCAGTCATATTGAAGATGCAGAATTAGTGGGATACTCCAACTTTTCCATAGCTGCGGTTACCGAAAAAATACAAGACAAGGATACCCCTATCGTAGTGTACTGTTCTTTAGGGGTTCGTTCTGAAGAAATTGGGGAAAAATTGAAAAAAGCCGGTTTTACTCAGGTTAAAAACCTTTATGGTGGTATTTTTGAATGGAAAAACAACAATTATCCTGTATTCAATAGGGCCGAAAAGGAAACGGATAGTGTGCATACCTGCACGAAGTCCTGGAGCAAGTGGCTGAAGAATGGAATAAAAGTATATGACTAAGGACCTCCTCCTCATTTTTACCCGTAACCCCGAATTAGGCAAATGCAAAACCCGTCTCGCAGCTACTGTTGGTGACGAAGCCGCGTTGGAGATTTATAAGTTCCTATTGAATCATACCGTAAAAATTACGGAAAACCTAGAAGTGAACAAGCAGGTGCACTACTCCGTGAAAATTCGGGAAAATGATCTATGGAGCGAAACCACTTATGATAAAAAACAGCAAAGAGGGGAAGACCTCGGCGAACGAATGATGCATGCCTTTCAGCAAGGTTTTTCTGAAGGTTTTGAACGAATCATCATCATTGGAAGTGATCTTTACGACCTTACCCAAGAAGATTTGGAAAAGGCTTTTCAGCAATTGCAGGATCACGATGTTGTTATTGGTCCGGCCGAAGACGGCGGCTATTACATTTTGGGGATGAAACACTTGCAACCCGCCCTTTTTCAGGATAAAAACTGGGGGACTTCCACCGTCTTAAAGGATACTTTGGCTAATTTAGATAAAGAAAAAGTCCATTTGCTTCCCGAAATGAACGATGTGGACTATTACGAAGACATCAAGGATATTGAGGTATTTCAACCCTTTTTAAAACACGTAAAGCAACTATGAAAAAATACATAGAAGAATCGGCACAGTTTCTTACCTCCCGAGGATTCGATTCCCCAGAAATCGGTATCATTTTGGGAACTGGACTTGGACAGATTGTCGAAGAAGTAGATATCATTGCAGAAGTGAGTTATAATCACATTCCCAATTTCCCTACGGCAACCGTCGAGTTCCACAAAGGGAAATTGATCTATGGAAATCTATCCGGAAAAAGGGTCATCCTAATGCAAGGTCGTTTTCATTTGTACGAAGGTTACTCCTTAAACGATGTTACCTTTCCTGTTCGTGTAATGCATGAACTGGGTATAAAAAAGCTTTTGGTAAGCAATGCCTCGGGTGCCATTAACCTGAACTTCAAAAAAGGTGAGATCATGCTTATCGATGATCACATCAACCTACAAGGAGGTTCCCCATTGGCATTTAAGGGTGTAGAACAATTGGGTGAGCGATTTGTAGACATGAGTGCTCCATATGATCCTACCATGAATGAAATGATCGAAAAAATCGCTTCGGCAAATAACATCAACCTTCACAAAGGGGTATATGCCAGCGTGGTGGGGCCTCAACTGGAAACCCGCGCCGAGTACCGCTACCTAAAGATCATTGGTGCGGATGCCGTTGGTATGAGCACCGTTCCCGAGATCATTGTCGCTAATCATTTAAAATTGCCGGTTTCGGCCATTTCGGTACTTACCGATGAATGTGATCCAGATAATCTAAAACCGGTTGATATACCAGAAATCATTGCCATGGCTGGAAAGGCAGAACCTCACATGATTACTATTTTTACCGAATTAATAAAACAATTGTAATTTTTTGCAAAGAATGAAGGTTTGTTTCGACAAATTCTGTATTCTTGATTGTTAAATAAGACTTATGAGTTACCTAGATACTACCATAGATGTTTACAAAGAAGCTGCGTTAACCCCAGACGTGGGGCTTTGTTGTACCACCAATCCCATTTGGGAATTACCCGGGCTGAAAATCCCAAAGATCATGCAGGAAATGAATTACGGCTGTGGAAGTACGGTGCATGCTCGTGACCTCATCAACGACCCAAAAGTATTGTACGTAGGTGTTGGCGGTGGAATGGAATTATTGCAATTCTCCTATTTCTCGCGTCAAAAAGGAGGTGTCATTGGAGTAGATGTTGTAGATGAAATGCTAGAAGCATCCCGCAAGAATTTTATAGAGGCCGAAGCACAAAACGATTGGTTTAAAAGCGAATTTGTAGACCTTAAAAAAGGGGATGCCATGAACCTTCCAGTGGAAGACAACAGTATCGATGTGGCCGCCCAGAATTGCTTGTTCAACATATTTAAAGAAGAAGACCTTAAAAAGGCCATCCAAGAAATGTATCGGGTGTTGAAACCCCATGGCCGATTGGTCATGAGCGATCCTACCTGCGAGCAACCCATGAATGACACACTTCGTAATGACGAACGTCTTCGTGCACTTTGCCTAAGTGGTAGTCTTCCTATTAAGGATTACGTAAAAGCATTAACCGATGTTGGTTTTGGAACCATAGAGATTCGAGCCCGCAAGCCCTATCGTATCCTGGATCCAAAAAATTACCCTACGGAAGAATTGATTTATATCGAATCTATCGAGGTGGCCGCGATCAAAGACCCTATGCCAGAAGATGGTCCTTGTGTATTTACTGGTAAAGCAGCCATCTATTTTGGAGAAGAAGAATACCTAGACGACAAAAAGGGACATATCTTATTAAAAAACCAACCCATCGCCATCTGCGATAAGACGGCAGCGAACTTGGCAGATTTGGGTCGTGACGATATTTATATTAGCGAATCCACCTTCCACTACGACGGAGGAGGTTGTTGCTAATAAAGCAACAAGAAATAAATAAGGGAGCCCAATTGGGCTCCCTTTTGTTTAGTGGATGGTTGGCTACTACCCTTTTCTCATATAGATATTACCGGAAACCGTGTTCAACACGATCAATTCGCTACCGCCATTAACGGTCCCCAATACTTTGTTACCTCCATAGGAACTACCGTTCTTCTTTTTCATATCGATATCCAGATCAGAATAAATAGTCCCTGTAACCGTACGGGCATCGATTTTGGCTCTATTCATGGTTACATCCAAGTCCCCACTAACTGTTTTTAGACGAAGGTCTCCACTGTAATCTTTTATCGTAACATCCCCAGATACTAAATCGGTTTTCAAGGTACCGTTGTAAGAATCGGAGGCTACACTCCCGGAGATGCTTTTTATTTCGATTTCAGCATTTTTCGGCACATAAACCACATAGTCGATTTCCGTTTCATAGTTGCACCAATTGTCCTTTTTCCGCTTTTGTTCAAAATACTCTCCAAAGTCGGAATAGATCTTCAATTCGGATCCCATTTGTTTGGTCTTTAAACTGAAGTATTCGTTTCCTGCCCCTTCATCGATTTTAACAGAAGCCTCTACTTTCGCTTCGTTTCGGTCCCACTGGACCAACTTGATGTCATCCGCAAACTTAAAGTCAAAGAAGACTTCTTGGCTACTGGATATCTTTTCTGTCAATTCAACTGTACGCTGAGCGAACAGTTGGCTCCCCATAAAGACTAGGAGCATACATATAATTACCTTTTTCATGATTGATGTTATTTTGAATTTACTTTTTTCTTAGATAGATATTCCCCACAGAGGAAATCAAACGGATGTTCACTCCCCCATTATTCAGTTTCCCCTTAATCTTACGGTTGGCACCCACGATTTTCATTCCATCTTCCCGTTCGGGAACCAAATCGAAATTACTGTAGACATTCCCCATGGTGGTTCTCATCTCCACATCGGCTTTGGTGCTCGATGGAAGGCTCACGTCGATCACACCTGTCGAGCTCGAGATGGAAATAGGAGCCTCCTGACTTACATTGGTAAATTCTACATCTACTGTTCCCGTACTGGTAGTCGCCGTAATGGGGCCGGTAACATTCTTAAGACGGATATCACCCACGTTGGTTTCAATTTCGAGTTCTGATGAAAAGTTCTCGATATTTGCGCCTCCCAGACTGCCACAATCCAAGGTAAGGTCGATATTCTTAGGCAGAGTCAAGGTAAATCCATTGCGCTGTGTAAAAGGCTTTAAATCCTTCAGCTTTAACGTACTTCCATCCCTTTCGGAGGACATCCCAAAGCCCGTATTGTCTACACCACCGGCATACAAGGCAGTGAGTCCTTTGGCGCGGTCATCTTCATCCTCGTGATCGTGAGAATCTTCATAATGGTATTCATGATCATCACAATTATCGCAATTGGCACCATCCTTAAGGGTAAGTTCCCCAGAAGATCCTACTTGCACTACTACGGTTGTATTGGTTTCCAATATCACCTTATTAATCCCACTAAGTGACACTTTGTGTTCCTTTTGACTCCATGCTACCAAGGAAAAAAGAAGGGCGATGATACATATACTAATTCGTTTCATAATTGATGTCTTTTTTGTTTTACATAAGTGTTATAATCCCTTCATTCACCTGATCTTTCACAAATCCTGGCGTCTCGGTATGCTCCAGCAGTTCCTGCATGGGAGCCAGCGCGCGTTTCTCCTGAACAGCAACCAAGAATTGAATTACGGCAATCTGAATGTTGGGGTTCTTTTCATTGGTTAGTGATTTTATAAAAGCGGCCTTTACCTGTTCGCTGTCCGAATATTTGGAAAGCGCTTCTACAGCAGCCAGCCGTACATTTACATTGGCATCGAAATGCATGCGATCGATAATCGCTTCCAGTACTTCGGTATCAGGCCGCACAATTTCCTCGGTATAGTTTACGGCTTGAATCCGCTTGCTTGCCGATCGATTGTCCAGCATGGCCAACATCATGTCTTGCTTTAATGCTGAAGCTTCCTGCTGCAACACCGCTATCTGTGCATCATTCTCATTGCCTTTTTGATAGCTGCCCAAAGCATATCCACTAATAAGTATGAGAATGGAAGCTGCAATTTGAAAGGCCGTCTTCCAAGGAAACTCCTTGGTTTCCTTTTTGCCAATCGTGAATCGCTGCAACGATTTTTCCTCTTCCAAAACCTGTAGGAAGTTCTCTCGAACGCGACCACTGGGCACCTCATCTTTTACCTTTCCAAACACATCGAGCATGGCTCGGGTCTCTTCCAGTAATTTTTGATATTCACTGGATGAAGCAATAAGCGCAGTCATGGCCTTTTCTTCCTTCGGATCTAAATCGCCTTCGATATAAGCGACTATTTTATCTTCAATTTCACTGTGCTTCATGATATCTGATTTTCGAAATACATGGTTTTCATTTTCTTAAGGATGCGATGCACCCGGGTCTTTACCGCCGTTTCATTACTATCGATCACTTCGGCAATCTGCTGGTACTTCATTCCCTGAAATCGACTCATAACAATGAGCTCCTTGTCTGCCTCCTTCAGGTTATTGAGTACCACATGCAAGCGCCGTACCTCATCAGACAGATCCTCTCTTCCGTTGTCATCGACAACTGCTAAATGTTCCACAGGAATATTGGATCTGTGTTTCTCCTTTTCAATCTGATCGTGAAAGAGGTTTCTTGCTATGGTAAAAATCCAAGAAGCAAATTTTCCACCACCATACGAAGAACGGTATCGCAACGCCTTGTAAAACACATTCTGAGTGAGATCCTCGCAAAAGGCAACATCGGGCTTCATCTTAAAGAAAAAGTTATAGATCCATTCGTGGTACCGATCGAAAAGAATGGTCATGGCATCTAAATTGCCATTGGCTACACTTTGCATTATTATTTCGTCGCTCTGATGTTTCAAGGCTTTGTTGGCTAGTATCGGTATGAAGACCGTGGTTCCTATAAAAGGTTACATTTTATTTGAAAATTTCTTCAAGTTACTGAAAGTTTCGTGCTAAAATCCTACTAATATCAAGGCTTTACTTATTTTTAAACACTATGGAAAAGGCATTCGAATGCAACCAAACAGCAACGCATAATTTCTTTTTGGAACAGGAATTGTTTCCTATAACATCCAAAACCTATTTTTTTACGTACATACCCATAACCGAAACAAAATGAAAAACACCGTAACCCTTATTGCATTGCTTCTTCTATTGGCTTCCTGTGGCGGTAGCAAAAAGGTAGTGAAAACCATCCCGCAAAAAGATCCGACTCAAGCGGTCAAGGATACGATCGCCGTGGTAGAAGAACCCAAAACAACCGTTGTGGTTCCGGATCCCGATATTAAAACGGAAACAACGATGGATGTAGAGGCTCAGGAGGACATTGAAAAAGATAACGACACTGAAAAAATGGAAGTAACCGAAGCCTTCAACCATTCTGTATGGAACAGTTTACTGCGTGCACGCGTTACGGAAGCAGGAAATGTAGATTACGAAGGGTTCCGCCAAAACCGACACGCCCTTAGGGAATACATCGCCTCCATGGGAGCACAAATGCCCACGGACGATTGGTCGAAGGAGGACCAATTGGCCTATTGGATGAACGCCTATAACGCCATGACGGTCGATCTTATCCTGCGCAACCTTCCTTTGGAAAGTATTAAGGATATCGACAAACCCTGGGATCAGCGACTTTGGAAATTGGGCAGCAAATGGTATAATTTAGACGAAATTGAACACCAAATCCTTCGAAAAATGGACGATCCGCGTATTCATTTTGGGATTAACTGTGCTTCTTTTTCCTGTCCACCCCTGCGCAACGAAGCTTTTACAGCACAGGACGTGGATCGCCAATTGGATGCTTTGGCACGACAATTTGTAAATGATCCCAGCCGTAATACCATCACTCCAGATCGTATTGAAATCTCCAAAATCTTCAGTTGGTTTGCCAAGGATTTTAAAACCGATGGCAGTATCATCGATTACCTCAATAAATATTCGGAAACCCCCATCAATCCAAAGGCCCGAAAAAGTTTTATGGATTACGATTGGGCACTAAACAAATAGAATGAACGTATTTTCAAAAATCATCGCACTCATAGTACTATTGCTCACCCTGCAAAGTTGCGCCCTCTTTTCGGCTGCGGGATTGAGTACACAGGGACAACCCATAAAACAGGTTGCGCCACCACTCGCTTCAGCCAATACGGTGATCGTGGACCATTCTATTTGGCATCATTTGCTTCAAAAATATGTGACCGAGGAAGGCTGGGTAGATTATGAAGGATTTCAGAAAGAAGAAGCCCGTCTTCAGGATTATCTCAAAATTTTGGCCCTCAACGCACCCCAAAAAGATTGGCCCGTTCAGGAATTGTTGGCGTACTACATCAATTTGTACAATGCGCACACCGTTCAATTAATCGTAGACAATTATCCTACCGAAAGCATCAAAGACCTCAATGGCCCCTGGACCCGTGGTTTTGTTCCCATCGGAAAGAGAAAGCTTTCCCTGGGCGGCATTGAAAACGGAATTCTCCGTAAAATGAACGAGCCCCGTATTCACTTTGCCATTAATTGCGCTTCCATTTCCTGTCCCAAATTGCTGAACGAGGCATATACCGCCGATAAGATCGAGGAACAATTGGATAAGGTAACTCGGGAATTTATCAATGGCCCAAAAAACGAACTTACTGGCGATAGCGCGAAACTCTCTTCCATATTCGATTGGTATGCCAAGGATTTTGTGGTAGACGGCAAACAGGACGTTCCAAGCTATATTAACCAATATGTACAAGAGGAAGTTTCATTTGGTACTACATTGGAATATTTGGAATACGATTGGAAATTGAACAAGCAATAATATATTTGTTTCATGATTTCGATCGTAATTCCCGTATTGAACGAAGCGGAAGGCATTCAGGATCAGTTGAGCTATTTGCTCACAGCTGGCGCTCCTCAAAACATCGCTGAAGTTATCATTGTGGATGGCGGAAGCACCGACGCAACGATCGAAATTGTTTCCAACGTTATGGAAAAGAAGTCCATTCCCTTTCCCTTTCATCTTCTTACTTCTGAAAAAGGACGTGCCAAGCAAATGAATGTTGGGTCCAAACAGGCCACAGGAACCATCCTCTATTTCCTGCATGCCGATTCCTATCCGCCCATGAACTTCGACACTTTTATCATGGAGCAAGTGGCACAAGGGAACCGCGCCGGATGTTTTCAGCTAAAATTCGATAGCAACCATTGGTGGCTGCGTTTGGCAGGATGGCTTACGCGTTTTCGTTGGCGCGCCTGCCGCGGTGGAGATCAAAGCCAGTACATTACCAAGGAACTGTTTGAGGAAATTGGTGGTTTCGATGAGCGCTACACCATTTATGAAGATAACATCCTCATTAATGAGCTCTACCGTCGTAAAGAATTTGTAGTCATTAGAAATGAATTGACAACTTCTTGCCGACTCTACCGAAAAAAGGGGATTTGGCGCCTTCAATATCACTTTTGGGCGATCTATGTGAAGAAATTCTTCGGGGCCGATGCGGATGAACTGTACCGCTACTACAAAAAGAATATTGCCTCTTAATTCAACTTCTGTATCTTAGGGAGGTGGAAACCAAAATTGTATTACTGGTTGTACTATTGGTGGTCGGTGCCTTGCAGGGCCTCATTTACGGAACCGTTTTATGGCGCACCCAAACCATACACAAATTGGCCAATCGGTTTCTGGCGGCCATTCTCTTTTTCTTTTCGTATCGCTTATTGGTCGAAACCCTCTATTTCTTTGGCCTCGGCCGGTATGATACCTGGTACTACTTTTTGCTGGAATTGAATTGGGTCTACGGAACCCTCATTTACTTCTTTGCCATCAGTTATATCAATCCTGAGTTTAAACTAAAACGAAAACACTGGATTCACTTCTTACCGGTCATTATTGAAGCCGTTTGGAGCTTCTTTATCAAATCCCAGAATTTTTACTGGGACGGCACCCGGGAAAGCCTGAGTTGGTTGGGCTATTGGGGCTATGTGGTTTGGATGCACTTCCCCACCATGTATGTGATTGGCGGTGCGTTGATCGTCTTTTATGGGTCCAAAGCCATTAAAGCACTTAAAAATCCGCCGGAGATTCCGGGGTATAAACTTATTGAAAAGAACATTCAATGGATCAAACGCGTGGTGTGGGCCTTGGTCATTTTTTCCATCCTGTTTACGCTATTTACGATCCTCCATTATTTCTTCTTCGATTATGCCTTCAGCTTCTTTGGCTATCCCATTTTCGCCACTTTGGCCATTCTTACCTATTGGTTGGGACTGGAAGGTTTTTCCAGAAGGAACACCATCGCTTTCAAGCGTGTTGAAATTCCTTCAGAAAAAGAAATGGGGCAATTGCAGGGGATTGCGGAAAAGATCGTTCAGAAAATGCAGGAGGAAGAACTGTTCAAAAATCCGGAACTTTCGGTGGGAACGCTTTCCGAGGCCATCGATACCAAATCCTATTTGGTGACCAAAACCTTTGCGGTGGTCTTTCAGAAAAAGTTTACCGATTATATAAACGATTTGCGTTTTGAAGAACTGAAAAACCTCCTTTCAAAACCCGAAAACGAGAAATTTACCCTTTTAAGTTTGGCTTTCGAGGCGGGTTTCAATTCCAAAGCCTCTTTTAACCGCACCGTACAACGCCTTACCGGAAAATCGCCCAAACACTTAAAAAACAACTGATTAAAAGTTTCAATTTTAAAATTGAAACTTCCTTTTTCCTCCCAAAACGTTTCATTTCATAAATCGGAACGACTGGCATAGGGTCTATCCCGCATCTTTGCTTTCGAAATCAAAAACAAAAACTCATGAAAGCAATTGTATGTCTCCTGTGCCTCTTAAGTACCTCAGTAATTTCGGCACAACGAAATTTCGGAACACCCACCAAAGACACACCTCTTCCAGAAAAACTTCAAGGCTTACGTAAGGCCATTGAGGTGAATCATTTCCCCAAGGTGAACGATCCCATTAAAATTGACAACACCTATTACTGGAAACACGCCACCTCGGTGCTTTGCACCGAAAGCGAAATCGAAGTGATGGAATACGGCGCCTATATCTTTTACAAGG
>JAHQVM010000021.1 GCA_019634365.1 Flavobacteriaceae bacterium
ACAACGTACGCGGGTGGCTTACCGATATCAACGATGTGGAGTACCAAGCGGGCGGTGGGCTCGGGGGGCCACAGCTCAACGCCTACAACGACCTGTTCCACTTCCGGATCAACTACAACAACGTAGAGGGTACGGGATCTGCCATACCACTGTACAACGGGAACATTGCCCAGACCTTCTGGAAGAGCGACCAGACCGACAAGCAACTGCGGGGGTATTCCTATGTCTACGATCCGTTGAACCGCTTCCTGGAAGCAAAGGGACAGAAGGGCAACAGCCTTGGCAGTATGTCTGCCTACAATGCCCACGATGTGGACAATATTTCCTATGACCTGAACGGGAACCTGCTCACCCTGGACCGTATGGGCACCAACGTGAACCACGACCCGGCAGGGGATTGGGACCTGCTCTCCTATACCTATGAGGGCAATAGGCTTACCAACGTGGCCGATGCCAGCCAGCATGCCTTTGCCGATTTTGGTTTTAAGGACGGGAACGATGTCAACGCTTCGCTCAACAACGATTACGACTACGATGACAACGGCAACCTGGTCAAGGACCTGAATAAGCACGTACAGACCACCACTTACAACCACCTGGATCTGCCCACCTATGTAAATATGGACGACCAGCAGGGTACTGCAGGGACGCTTTCCTATGTGTACGATGCGTTGGGTACCAAGCTGGAGAAGACCTTTACCGATGGGGGGATCAACCCCACCACGGTGGTGACCCAGTATGCAGCGGGCTATGTGTACCAGAAGTACGGTACAGATCCCAACGACCTGCAGTTCTTCCCCCACCCAGAGGGCTATGTGGAACCCACCAGCACGAGCAGTGGCGGGAACGAAAAATCCATAGAGAAGTTCAACCAGCAGACGGGACAGACCACCCAGACAGGGTTCCGTTATGTGTACCAGTACAAGGATCATTTAGGGAACGTGCGCCTGAGCTATGTGGACAGCGATGGGAACGGCTCCATAGATCCCAATGGGGAGATCATAGAGGAATCCCACTACTATCCCTTCGGGCTGAAACAAAATGGCTACAACAACAACATCTCCAGCGATGCAAACCTCGTGGCACAACAATGGAAGTATGCTGATAAGGAGCTTAATTCAGAGCTAGGATTAGGGTTATATGATTTTGGTGCAAGGAATTACGACCCTACATTGGGAAGGTGGATGAACATAGATCCATTGGCGGAAAGCACTCCATCATGGAATCCTTATAATTATGTTCAGAATACCCCAATTCAAGCAATTGATCCTGATGGGTTAAGTTGTGTAGGTTGTGGCAATAACGTTGACTCAAAAATTGGTAAAATTGACTATGGATACAGTGGAAATGGTTCATTGATATTCAATGAAACTGGACAATGTCACTGCCTTGGAAATGGAGGTGGACCAGGAGATCCTCCAGCAGTAAATGAAGGAAGCCCTATTGTATTGGAGGAAGTTTATTTAACTAATGCTAGATCCTCTTACAGTGGTACTACCTATTATGATACTTGGACAACGGAGTCTCAAACATTTGGTGATAATATAACATTTGCTGAATGGCATGAAAACAATCCTCAGTTTTCATCTGATCCTTCTCTTGCTTTCGATCAGTGGTACGTATCATATGGTGGTGAGCATTATGACTGGCATATAGCTTCTGTAAAGAAAGCGGAAGCAGAAGCATTGGCAAGACATTTATTAAACTTTGGATTTTACCTGTCAAGCTCGTGGGGAATGGGGGGGAGCTATAATTTAAGTGCCAAGCCAATACCAACAAGAAGCTTTGGGCTTAAAGTAAATACTACTAATATAAGCACAACTCAAAGGCTGCAGAATTATACGACCAGAGCTGCAAAAGAGATTGACGCAATGGGGGATGCCGCATTTACCCCTAAACAATTGCGAGCAATCCAAAAAAACCCTAAATTACGGCCAATGTTTAGGGGTAATAGAATTGATGTTAGAGCTCGAGCATTGATGAGAAATGACTATTATTTAAGGCACTTACAAAGCAACTATACTAGAGGCCCTGATTTTATACATCCTAGAACCGGAAAATGGTGGGATATGACTACCCAAGGTGCTTGGCAATCTCATGTCGACAAGTATGGTTCCGGAGGAACTTTATTAAATACTCATTATTAAATATGAATATTAAACAGTTAAGAGATAGATGGTTTAATAAATTTGAAAATGAAACTGCATTGCTTAGGGTAAAGGAAAAGCTTAGACTTAGTGGTTCTCTAAAAGGGGATACTTCCCCTTTTGGAGAAACTCAAGAAGGATATTTGGATTTTAGGGGAATTGACCTATCCGATTTGAGAATATCGCATATAAAGATAGAATTTGCAGATTTATCTAGTTCAATATTGAGAAATGTGTGGTTAGAAAATTCCATTATATCCAACTCAAAATTGGATAAAACAGATTTATCTGAATTTTCTGATCATGGAAATAAGTTTGATAAAGTCACATTTACGAATACTAAATTCAATAAAGCCATTATTGGTTATAAGGGATCAAATTACCTAAACTGTATTTTTGAGAATTCTAATTTTTCGAAATCTGGATTTATACGAACAGAGTTCAATAATTGTCTTTTCTTAAATTGTAAATTAAACGGTGTAGACTTCAATGCTTCATCTTTCGAGGAGTGTAGCTTTAGTGGAAATCTTTCGAATGTATGGTTTAGAGGTGGTTATGGGTATAAAGGAGATCAATACGAATTTGGAACTTCTAAAAAGAATTTAATGAAGAACGTTTCATTTGAAAATGCTTATCTAAACGATGTACATTTTAGCAATCACTGTAATTTGTCGACAATTAAAGTACCTAAAAATGGAAGTTATTTGTTGTTTGATTTTTGGAAAGAAAGGTTAGAAACATTAAATCTTGAAATACAAGACTGGCCTGAAAATGAATTATTGAAAGCTAAGGGGTTCTTAAATTCGCATTTGGTTCATGCAGAAAACCAGAATTGGTATTTGATAAATCTTTTGGAACTGCAAAATGAATATGGAATTGATATGGCAAACAATATTGTATTGGCTCTTAAAAAATATGGTGATGGTACAGATTAGTTGATGGATTAATTTTTAAAAACAAACGATTGTAGAACAGTAATTTAAATATAATTTTAGTTGAGAGAGGATGGACATGGTAGTGTGTCAAATTGGTGCTTTTGAAAAGCCACACTAATGGAGGATTGATTATCAATAGTTTACAAAAGAAATAGGCTCTGGTTTTGGGGCCTATTCTTGTTCTATGGAACTGCGAAGTGTTCTTAAACACCATGAAATAAAAGGGGAAAATCCTTTTGTGTTCCAAATTGGTGCTTCGTAATTTTAAGTCATGGGATGTAGGTATTGTAACGGGTTAAATGTTATTAAGAGAGGCAAACGAAATGGAATACAGCGTTACCATTGCAAAGATTGTAGGAAGAGTTTTCAAGATTCGTATTCATACCAAGCTTACAACCTTGCCATTGATGATCTTATAAAAAGCCTGTTGCGAGAAGGCTGTGGAGTAAGAAGCGCTTCAAGAATCCTTAATATTTCCTGTGGAACCGTACTATCAAGAATGCTCAAAATCAGTAAGCAGGTCGAGGTACCAAAATTTCAAAGTTTTGGATGTAAATTCGAAGTTGACGAGATGTGGACATTTATAAAAAGGAAGGATGATTTTACATGGATCACTTATGCCATTGAGCAGAAGACCAAACAAGTAATCGGTTTATATGTAGGGAGTAAGTCTAAAGAAACCATCAAACCATTGATCGACAAGATATTGTTGTTACATCCCAAAAGGATTTATACAGACCGATTGAACATCTACCCAAGTTTGATCCCGCGGAAGGTTCACAAAGTATTTCAGTATTGCACCAACAGGATTGAGCGGATGAATTTGACTTTGAGAACCCATATCAAAAGATTGTCGAGAAGGACGATCTGTTTTTCGAAAGACAAAAAATATTTGGAGGCTCATTTAAGGATTTATTTTTGGGGATGAAGTATTCATGTGTTTAAATAATTTTATACGAAACCTCACTTTCCCCTTTGTAGAGTCAGACTTCGTATGATACTTACACAAGAGCATGGAGAATCTGGAATTAGAATAATGAGCTGCATTTAAAGAGTGAACCATGGGTCTCGCAAGGGATTGCGGTTTTCAGTTTGGACACTTTTTAAAAGGGATCATTAGGAGTATCTCTCGGCATAAATAAACCACCCCATAATCCATAAAAACCATCTTAAAGATGGTTTTTATAACCTCTAGAGGTGCTTTTTTGTTTCCTAATACCCTTCTCGATCAACTTTGAGGTAGAATGATTCATCAATGAGCTGCTTCATATCAGCTTAAAGATGGTTGTTTCCATCTCAGAGACCTGCCAAACGACCTTAAAGCCGTTCGAAATGACCCTCATACTACATCATTCTAGTATTAAGTACAGATTCTTATCATAGCCTGTCAATCTTAATCGTTAGGAACGAAATCATTTCGATAGCCTTACTATAAGTCCTTCTTGCTCTTCCAATGGTATGAGTCTATCAGAAAAGATTAGGTGTTTAATTGTCAATAAATCCAAACCGCACTTCCTCCAATGGATGTTTCTGTGCCAATTGATTCATGGCCTTATCGCTCAATTGTAAGATCCTTGCATACCCTCCCGTGGTCTGAGCATCGCGCATGAGCACCACAAACTTACCCGAAGGGGTTAACTGAACCGTTCCCGGCTGCACGGGAGCCGAAAGGATTTCTGGAGCAAATAAGGGTTCTTCGGTTCTCAAAAGATAGGCCATGCGGTTGCTGTTGGGATCTACTTGGAATGAAAGGGATTCCCATCTTTTTTGATGTTCTTTCGAAAGTAAATGATACTCAGGCCCCGGATACACCTTAAGCAATGATGAAGTAAAATGTTCGGGTTCAATTTTTACGGAAGCATGGGATATGGCATCCAACGGATTTTGAGATCTTAATCGAATCGCATCACCCTTTACCAATTGGGATTTCGGACTAATGCCATGACAGAAGCTCGCACTTCCCAGATGTTCTTCAGAATCGATCCCGCCAGCAATGGCCAAATAACAACGAGCGCCATAGTTGGGTGCGCCGAACCGAAGAATGGATCCACTTTTTACCATGAAATCCTTATTCATGGAGACAGCTTTATTATTCACCGTTGGGGAAAGGTCGGCACCGGTAAGGGCAACCCTTGCATGGCAATCGAACTGAAGTATGGGTCCTTGCAATGTGATCTCCATCACGGCTTCATGGGCTGGATTGCCGACCAGACGATTCGCCAATTCGGCCGAGAAAAGATCCATAGCTCCACTTACAGGCACCCCGTATTTCCGAAATCCGAAACGTCCCAGATCTTGAATACTCGTATGCAGTCCCGATGTGAGTACCTTAATCATGATACGGGGTTTTATGCAACAAATAAATACCGTTTTCGACCAAGGTTTTGGTGTGTTCGTATTCTTCTTGAGTAATCGGCTCAAATTGTATAAAATCACCAGGAGCAATGGTAGAAGGAGGTTTCCTTTTGGGATCGAAAAAGGCAAGGGGGCTGCTTCCGATCAGGTTCCAACCACCCGGAGAATCCATGGGGTAAATCCCAGTCTGATTTCCACCAATGCCCACAGATCCTTTTTTTACCCTGCTCTTTGGGGAATCCCTGCGCGGCGTGTGCAAGACTTCTGGAAGACCCCCCAAATAAGGAAATCCGGGAAGGAACCCGAGAAAGTACACTTTATAAATGGGTTGGGAATGAAGCCGAATGACCTCCTCTAGGGAAATGGAATGGTAACGCGCCACATCCTCAATATCCAAGGCATATTTCCCTTCGTAACATACGGGAATGGTAATCAAGTGATTTTTGTCTGCCGGTTTTGTTGCATCTAACGACGCCAAAGCGGTTTCGATAGATGGAATGAAGCTTTTGGAAGGAATTCCTTGCTTCAAATAAACCGCCAAGGAATGGTAGCTGTATACGGTTTCAAGAACTTCGTTGGGGTGTTTTTCGGTAATCCTCCTTTCCAAAGCCAATACCCTGTTATGAATGGTTTCATCAATGATGGCTTCCCAAGAAACCAGCACAGCATTTTCACCAAAAGGTTGAATGGATGGTTTCATTGGGCGAGGTGTATGGAATGGTTCTTCATTTGCTCCCTAATGTAGTTCAGTATCACTACGGAATGTTCATGATCCCCGTGAATGCAATAGGTAGATGCCGTAATAGGATAATTTTTGCCAGATAGGGCAGTTACCTCCTGTTTTTCTACCATCTGCTTTAGCTGAAGCCAAGCATCTTCAGGATCATGGATGACGGCACCTTGAAGTTGGCGCGGGGCAAGGGATAGGTCGTCCAGATATCTTCTGTCGATAAAAGCTTCATATGCCAAGGGTAGGAGGTTTTCTGCCTTTTTTCCCAAAACCGAATTAAAGGGGACATATAGTTTAGGCCGGATTTTAGTGGCAACAATGGCCTCAACTACGGCATCGGCAGTAGGGGCATCCTTGGCAGCATAATGATACAGGGCACCGTGCAATTTAATATGATGGATTGGGGAACCTTCGGTTTCACAAATGGCAAAAAAGTGGAGTAGTTGTTCAAAAATGGATTGGTACAATTCGCTTTTAGTAAGTGTCAGTATTTTTCTTCCGAAGTGATCCTTGTCCGGAAAAGAAGGATGGGCGCCAATTTTGGTGTTGTGCTTTTTGGCAAGCTTAACAGCCTTTCGCATACTCCCTTCATCACCGTAATGACCGCCACACGCAATACTGCAAGAAGAAACCAATGGCATGATGGCTTCATCATTGCCAGTGCCTTCGCCTAAATCTGAATTTATATCAATGGTATACATTACAATGCGATATTAAAGACCTTGAACAAACTTCGTGCTCCTAATAACAGAGCAGTGAGTAGAATGAGCCATCCTAATCCATTCTGAAAAAGACTGTTTTTATACCTTCCCAGGAGGGAGCTTCTGTTCACGACCCAGAGAAGAAATGCTGCAATGATGGGGAGTAGCAATCCATTGGCTACTTGAGCGAATTTTATAATTTCGATAGGGCTTATCCCGATGGAAGAAAACACCACTCCCAATAGCAATACGAATATCCAGACGGCCCGAAATTTAATCGATTTTAGGGAAGCATCCCATCCAAAGCAGCCCCGCACCACATAAGCCGCTGCCAAGGGTGCCGTTATGGCCGAAGTGATACCCGCGGCAAACAGCCCGATGCTTAAGAAATACTTTGAAAAACTACCAAATAAAGGTTCCAGACCTTGTGCCAAATCGGAAGCATTGTTTATTCCTTCGGAACTGATGGCGGCACCGCATATAATAATGGCCATGGAAACCAATCCGCCGAGAATAATTGAAATCCGCGCGTCTTTTCTGGCCTTGGGCAAATCGTTAACATCCTTCCATTTTTCCCGGACCAAAGAAGCATGTAAAAAAAGGTTGTAGGGAACCACGGTGGTCCCCACCAAGGCGATGACCGTAAGCCAGCCTTCTTCTGGCACCTTCGGAACGAAAATACCTGCCAACACCTCTATAAGATTGGGTTGAGTAAGTAGGGCAGTAATTAGAAATGATAGACTCATAAGCACCACCAAAAAAACAAGGCTTCGTTCTAAGACTTTATAGTTTCCTATGTAGAGAAGTACAAAAGCAATGAGACCAATGGCAATGCTTAAGGTGTTGAGGGTTATATTGGAAAAGGTGACTTTGGCATTTGGGATCAGGGTTTCCAACCCCAATGCGCCGCCGCT
Organism: Flavobacteriaceae bacterium; assembly: GCA_019634365.1. Taxonomy (GTDB): domain Bacteria; phylum Bacteroidota; class Bacteroidia; order Flavobacteriales; family Flavobacteriaceae; genus Aureisphaera. The sequence continues at coordinate 7,783 of JAHQVM010000021.1, forward strand.
AATGTTGCCGGCTTCATAAGCCGCATTTCCTATTAAAATGGCCGAGAGGATAAGAACAATGGCAAATCCTTTCCCTAGGGGAGATCGTATTTCATTTTTAACCGTTTCGGCCAGTCCTTTTCCCGTTACCAGCCCTAATCGTGCTGCCATTTCCTGAAGGATCAACGTGGCCACAATAGAAAGCAGCATGGCCCAGAGTAGGGTGAAACCATGTTGTACCCCAGCGAGGGTACATACCGTTACCGTTCCTGGCCCGATAAATGCAGCAGCGACAAGGGTGCCGGGTCCAATGTTGGAAAAGAATTTTTTCATGATCACCTGCCTCTAGTGGCAACCTAAAGGTAAGTTATTTAACAAGTGTGGCAAATCTCTATGACTTCATTGCAGTATGCCATGTGCTTTGGGCGTCGCAGGCAGGATGCGCCCATCGCTCATTTCGATAATGCGATCGGTTCGGTTGGCGAAATCCTGATCGTGGGTAACTACCAGTAACGAAAGACCTTGTTCGTCGCTAAGTTGTTGAAAAATGTTGAATACGTTGTCTGCGTTATAACTGTCTAGGTTTCCGGTGGGTTCGTCGCCCATGATGATGGACGGATTGTTGATTAAAGCACGCGCAATGGCAACCCTTTGTTTTTCACCTCCTGAAATACGGGAAGCCCTTTTTTTATAAAGATGGTCGATCTCCAGGATTTTCAGTTTCTGCATGGCATCATGCTCTATTTCCTCGGGGGATAAAAGACCCAGTTTTCGTGCCGGTAGCATCACATTTTCCAGCACACTGAATTCTGATAGCAGGTAATGAAACTGAAAAACGAAGCCAATGTCCTTATTGCGAATGTGGGATAATCTGGCCGGGTCCAGCCCTGTTACCAATTCTCCCTTTAAATAGAGTTCTCCCGTATAGTCCGTATCCATGGTTGATAGAATATAGAGCAGGGTCGATTTTCCGCATCCCGATTTTCCCATAATGGAGGTAAACTCTCCCTTGTGGATGCTAAAGTTTATATCCTTAAGCACATGAAAAGGAACAGGCTTTCTAAAGAATTTGTCGATATTTTTGGTTTCCAATACTTTTTCCATATCGTCTTATTGCCCTCGAATGATACGTACGGGATCTATTTTTTTCGCTTTGCGCGATGGAAGGTATCCGGCCAAAAATGTAGCTATCATGGCAAATACAATACCAATGATATAGAATGTAGGATTGTGATTCACGGGATAGGTGTTAATGGTAGGTAAAGCTTCAGTTTCGAAAGGGGTTTGGTCAATAACGAAAGATAGCCCCATGCCCATCAAAAGTCCCGCAATACCACCAACCAAACCGATGATAACCGCTTGGCTCATAAAAATGAGCTGTACATCTTTTCCTGAAAATCCAGTGGCCTTCAGAATGGCAATGTCATTCATTTTTTCATAAATAAGCATATTCAGGATGTTGTAAATTCCGAATCCTGCTACAATGAGCAAGGTGATGGAAACGGCATAGGTAATAAGGTTTCGTATGGTGGTGCCGGTTTCAAATTGAGCGTTTGCCGTGTTTATGTCAATGGCCTTTAACCCAAACTGCCGCTCTATCTTCTGAGCCAAAGGAATGGCATCTTCCATGTCATAAAGCTTAAGGTTGATGTCGGTGATATAATTTTCTGGTTCTCCCAAGACCCGCTGTACCGTTTTAAGGTTGGCGAAACTCTGTATATCATCCAATTCGGCAATGCCACTCTGAAAAATACCAACGATTTTCAAGGGAAACAATTCCCCCTTACTGTTGCTAACCTGTACTCTATTGCCTACTTGTAAGGACATTTTTTTTGCGATTCCAGCTCCTAGAAGAATCCCATTTTCGTTTTGCTGAAGGGCTTGTGGGGATCCCTTCACAATGTAATCGTCGAAATTAAAAAGTGCCACCTCTTTCATGACATCGATTCCTGTGAGATTTCCGCCCAATTCTATGGCCCCGGAAATATAAAAGATCTGTGTTTGTACCTGTGGAATGGCACCGCGAACCCCTTCACTCCCGTTTAAGTGATGCAGTAAGGGAAGTGCATTGTAAATGCGCTTTTGGTTTTGTTTGGGCTTGATAGAATGCACCACATGCATGGCCTCCGTAAAACCTTGATAGAGATCGACAGGTTGCTTTTCTGAAGGTTCGATTTCATTGAAGATATGAACGTGTGGGGTCTGATTCAGAATAAGGTCATCCAACATTTTGTTGAGCCCCGTCATGAAACAAACCAGAGTGATGTAAGCGCCAATTCCGAAGGTAACGCCCAAAGCTGCCGTAGTGGTTTGCTTAATCTTGGCCAATAAATGGGTTTTGGCAATACTGAGTATGACATTCCAGCGGGTCATGGTAATTTGGGTTTATAGATCCAAGTGTTTTGGTCTATGCCAGAGAGCACCTCTACGCTGTCCATACTTTGCAATCCAATAGTGATGACTTTTGTACCGTTTGATGTGCGAACCTCGTTACCATTCAGCACAAAGGATTTAGGAATGATAAGGGCCTCCGTTTTGTGTGCTAGTACGATATTGGCTTCTCCAGCGAGACCGGGGTAAAGTACATTTGGAGGATCTTTGAACAGCGCTTCTATCAAAAAGGTTTGATTTCTTTCGAATTTTCGGGGATAAATCTTGTGAACTTTTGCCTCGAACACTTGTCCCTGATAGGCATCCAGCACCACCAGGACCTTTTGCCCCAATTCAATTTTTACGATGTCTACTTCGTCCACCAATAACTCCAATAGAAAAGAATTGGCACTACCTATAAGCGCCAAGGGTTGCTGGGGTGTTACAATTTCCCCTTCATTCTTGTACAAGGCGTATACTTTGCCGTTAATTTTGCTGGTAACAGTGTAATCATCGGATTGTACCATGGAGGTTTTATAGTTGTTTTGCGCCTGTTGCCATTGGTTGTTCAAATCGCGTTCGGTCCGAATATACGTATCCTCCAAGGCCATTAAGCTATTCAGGGACAGTTCGTAATTCAATTTCATGCGATCGTATTCTACCTTGGATCCTATGTTTTGGCTCCAAAGTTTTTCCTGGCGGAAATAGGCAATAGAATCGTTGAGGTATTTCAGTTCTGCCGATCGTATTTCGTCGGCAATTCCCTGTAATACCGGAGAATTTCCATAGAGGTTGTCCCGCGCTAAATCCAAGCGGAGGCGGGCATTTTCTGAAACGATCTTAGGGTGCGTATTTACAACTTGTAACAAGGGCGTTCCCTTTTGTACACTATCACCTTCTTCTACCAAATTCTGCTCGAGGATACCATTTACGATAGCGAAGGCTTCATACAAACTATCCGGTTGTACCGTGACAGAAGAATAAACGGACTCGGAAATCGCTTTGCGCGTAGGCTTTATTTTGTCCTCATGATTTCCACAAGAACATAGTGCTAGTAATCCTAAGTAAAGTACATGCCACCGTTTCATGGATCAGCTTATTTTTGTTCGAGGGGTTTGATCTGCCAGCTGTTCTCATCGGATTTAACGGCGAGGACATTTTCATTGAGGAATTTCGAGTTAATCGATGGTGGTGTCTTCATTTTTTCTTTCGTATACAACAGATTATAGGGTCCTCTTACATAGGTAATGGTGTTACCGTCCTTATCGATAAGCAATTCGTTATAACTATAGGTCACCACATTTTTACCTAGGGCTTCATTGCGACCAAGACGTTCCTTGACGACTTCCAGCACCAAGGCTCCTGTGCCATTAAAGGCAGTTGCATTAACATATTCTGCCGGGATTACTGTAGTTCCTTGATGGTCGATAAAACCATAATGAGGGATGCCTTTTTTCATGGAAACAATCATACTTCTCCCATGGCTGAAAAAAGGATAATCATGAACTTCTTCTTTAGAGCAGCAGGCCATGCTGTTTCGTTGGCCTACTACAAGATCCTCCCTGAAATCGATGGCTAGGTTCCCATCCATGTCAATAAAGGCCCATTGCGTTCCTTTTTTTATGGCGGCGTACCCATCGTGATAAGGTGAAATGAATTCTATGTCCGAGAGCTCCTGAGAATTCACACTCCAAGAAAAGAGACAACACAGGATACTGAAAATAATTGCATTTTTCATAATAGTAAGGTTTGAAATTGGAGGGATAAAAGTAAAGTGGGGAAACCCTGATTGCAATGAGAATTGTCATGGTTTTTTATGCGTCATGAGGATAGAAATACGTGAAAAATCCGAAAGATTTGAAAAACTGACAATGGTCATATTTTTCTTTGAAAATTCAGATTACTTTAGAGTTCAATTAACAGGTAAAGTTCTTTGAAAGTCTTGAAAGTAAAGAATTCAGATCAATAATTTGAGCTGAATCCCATAACGAAATCTTCCGGGTTTTTAGCAGGGTGGTTAAGTAGGTTTTTTTAACCGTGCTTTGTCCAACGCCTCCCATTGAGTTTTCCGGAATATTTTCGTTCTACTTTCATACGTCTAGCACAGTGATGTGCAAAGACAACAGTGTATCTTAAAAGTACCCTGTTACCGGGTAGTCCCATGATGCGCCCTAATGATTGGACGATTTGTGGGGTTTTGATCTAGGCACAGAAGTAGATTTAAGATGCGCTTGGGTGCGGGTAACCCTTTGGGTTGCCCGTATCTTTTTTAGGGGTAGTTGTGAACACATTTTTAATGGTATCCAACTTATTAAACGAAGAAACCGCTGGGAAATCCCCAGCGGTTTCTGTTTTTAGCGATATTTAAGTGATTACTTTCTAATCAATTTTTTGACTATGGAACTGCCATCGTCAAACTTTATGGCCACAAAGTAAACACCGGCTCTTTGGTCATCGAGTCTAATTTCACTTGCGAAATTGTTAGTCATTACTTTAACTACATTGCCGCCTGTGTCGGTGACTTGAACTTCTGTGATGGCTGCCTTGCCATCGTTTAAAATCTGGAAAGCATCCTGGGTTGGGTTGGGTGATAATACCACCTTATTCCCACCAGTTCCTCCACCACCACCGGGACATACCAGGGTAAGGGTTTTGATGTATTCAGCGCATACCGTTCCATCGACCAAGTACGCACGGGCCTTGACCACCAATACGTAGTTGTCCCAAGTGCCAGGGATGGGTTGTCCAGCCTGCGGTAAGTTCCAGTTTACTTGATGTAAGCCCCAAGAGTTTCCTGAGGTTGTGGGTAGGGGAACATTAGAATGTGGCCCAATGGAATATCTCCAGGTAATGTAATCCACATCATTCGCATTTACATTCCAGCTTGCCGAAGCATCACCGCCTCCAGTAGAAGTACATTCTGCATTATTGATAACAATTTGATTGGGCGGACATACTGGATCAGGGTCCGGATCCGGATCGGGTTCATCACAATCGTTTACGACCACAGTCGTACAGCCACTATCCGAACATGGCGGGCTGGATCCAGGAACAGTTCCAGTCCAACAAACCGTATATGTCCCATTTTCGGGTACTGTTGTAATTAAATTATTGGTGGTTTGTCCCAAGACGCCAACACCATCGATAGTCCATACATAATCAATATTGGTACTTCCTTGTATGTCCTTTACCAGGACATTAATTTCACATTCATTAGAAGATGCGCCAAACAACATTAACGTTATATCGGGACAATCTCCACTAGGTCGTATTTGTGCATTCACTTGGCTAATCGAGCTCAATAGGAGCAATAGAGCCATCGTGAAAATTGTTGAAATTTTCTTCATTTTAATAAAATTAAGGTTTGCCTACTCGTTCGCTTTTCGGTTTCCGCGATCTAATGCTCATGAGTGCCTAGGGGAAATTGGCAGTATATACTAAAAGAGTGAATTAAAGGTAGTTATACGCTTTAGATTTTTTAAATGATTTCTGATGAGCGTAGGGATATCGTAAATAAGCGTAGAAAATTCCTAGGACAACGTATTTATCAATTGACCCAGATGGGTTTTATTTCGCACCGAAACATGGATTTTCTCATTGGTAGTCAGGATGATAGTCTCCTTTTTATAAATGGATTTAATGCAGTCTACATTAATCATTACCGATCGATGAGGCTTAAAAAACCCTTTTTCCTTCAATAGGGATTCGTAATACTTAAGGGATTTTGATGCCAAATGGCTTGCCCCATCCTTCATGTGAAAGAGGGTGTAATTGCCCTGTGCTTCGCATTTCACGATTTCATTTAAGGCTATGGAAACATATTCATTTCCTACCTGGAGGAGAAATCGGCTTTCTTTTCGGAAAAGAAAATGGGAAAAACGTTCCAACTTACTTTCATTAAAAAGCCGTTCTTTCAATTCAATATAACGAAGGGCTGCAGCCTTCAGTTTATCGGGATCTATGGGTTTTATGATATAGCTAAAGGCATAGTGATCCATGGCCTTCTGTATCAAATTGTCGAAAGCTGTGACAAAAATGACCTCAAAGTTGGGTTTTTCAATCTGCTCAAAAATCTTAAAACAATAACCGTCAAGCAATTCAATATCCATGAAAATGAGTTCAGGATCCTTTTGTTTGATTAGGGTAACAGCATCATTAACACTTCTGGCAGTGCCGGTTACCTCCAACTGGGAGAGGTCTTTATTTATGAAACCCAGCAGATATTCTTGAGAACTCAAATCGTCCTCAACGATAATTGTATTAATTTTATTAACTCCCCACATAAAAACAAATCATCCCATGAAATTACTCATTTTTTTCATTCCGTTCCTATTTATGAGTGCCTATTCGCAAGAGAACGAGCTCATAAAATACGACCCCAACAAGGAATATACCCAGACCTATATCGATTCCCTCATAACAGAACTAAAAGAGGCACGAGAAAAAAGAATAGAACCCTCCGAACTCAGGAAAATGTTAGAATCCAATCCCGATCTAACGGGTTGGAGCTATTATTATTTGGGACGTACCGTGGTTGCAGCACGTGAAAAAAAGTACGACTCCGCCATATACTATGGAAACCGGGGGATTGCCAAGTTCTATGAAGCCAAGGAGCAACGTGATTTTTTTAAGCAGAATGTCATGTTAATCTATAACTCCATGGCCGATGCCTATACGGATACCAAAAGACATAAGGAAGCCATCATATGCTACCAAAAGGCCTTGGATATTACAAAAGAAAAGCCTTTTGTGTTTAGCGCTTTCTTCGTTTCGGGCATTGCATCCAGCCATTACAAAATGGGGAACGACAGTTTGGCCCTGAAATATTATCTGGAGTCCATTAAGGATTCTGCCTATATGAGTTTTCCCAACGCAGCAGGATCTACCCTAGTACGCGTTGGAGATCTATATTTAGATGATCATCAAGACAAAATCGCAAAAGTTTATTATGCCCGGGCATTGAAGGTTGCAGACAGTACCGATCACAAATACGATGCGGCTCCAATTAATATGCGCTTGGGCCTGTTGGCTATGAAAGATGGGGATTTGGATGCCACCACTACCTATTTTAAAAAGGCGGTCGAATTCAATGATGAAGTTGGATTTGATCCCCGAAATTCTGGCGCCGAAATGTATGATGGAGCCAAGGAGGAAGATCTGTACTTAAGGGCTAGCATAGCTATTTTAGAAGGTTCGATTAAGCAAGGCGTAGAAGAAATGGAGGCACTCGTGGAGCTATTGGTACATGAAGAAATTAAGGCAAAGCACGATCATAAGTTGTTTCGGGAAGCTGTTATAATGTTGGGGATGGGTTACCAACGCTTGGGGGATTATTCGAAATATCAGGAATTATCGGTCAAGACATTCGACTATTTTAATGCCTTTCAGGACGATCAGCTCAATGAAAACATTCAGCGGTTGGAAACCGAATACCAAACCAAGGAAAAAGATGCTTCCATTAGCCAACTTGAGATGAATCGTGATCAACAAAAGACCATTATCAACCAACAGCGAACCATCGGAATCATACTCGGGGCGTTGTTGCTTTTGGTCTTGGGACTTGGTGCACTTTTATGGAGGCAACGCAAAATTAGAACCCTTTATGAAAAGGAGAATCTAGAGCAACGATTGCTGAGAACCCAAATGAATCCGCATTTTATAGGGAATGCCCTCAATACGGTTGGCGCTTTGATCGAAAAGGGATCGGCAAACACCCAACCCTACATTCGGAAACTGTCGGAATTGTTCCGTCTCATTCTAACCAATAGCCGGGAGGAGTTCGTAAGTTTGGAGGACGAAGTGGTTACACTGAAAAGTTATTTGGAATTGCAATCCAATTTCTCCAAAAACTTTGACTATACCTTTGCCATAAGCGAAGACCTGCACGAGGATGAGGTGGTGGTTCCTCCAATGCTTATTCAGCCATTTATTGAAAATTCAATCCTTCATGGATTAATCCATAATGAAGAACGTGGTCATATCGAGGTAACTATATCCAGAGAAGGAAAAGGCCTATTGCGTTGCGACATAGCCGATAATGGTATAGGTTATAGTGAGAGCCTTAAACTGGATTCCAGAAAAGAACGTAAATCCGTTTCTCAAAATATCATTAGGGAACGATTGGCGATTCTCAAAAAGCAGTTCAAGGTAAATTCACGCTTTCTCATTAATGATAGCAGCAAAGGAACCCATGTTTCTTTATACTTGCCCTATCTGTTGGATGAGTAGGGTAAAATTGAGAATTGAGTATTTGCTTAGAGGCTCTTTCAAAACAAAAATACCCAGTATCTTTGAGGCATGGCCGAGGCATCCGTAAAACTTCAAATTTCTACCCTACCCAACGATCCGGGGGTATATCAATATTACGATAAGGAGGAGAAGCTTTTGTATGTGGGGAAGGCGAAGAACTTGAAAAAAAGGGTGAGTTCTTATTTCAACAAAGAACACGATAATGCCCGAACTCGCTTGTTGGTGAAGAGAATCCACACCATTAAGCACATCGTGGTGGCTACCGAGACCGACGCCTTGCTGTTGGAGAACAACCTGATCAAGAATTATCAGCCCAAGTACAATGTACTGCTTAAGGACGATAAGACCTATCCTTGGCTTTGCATAAAAAAGGAACGTTTCCCACGGGTTTTCCCTACAAGGAAATTGATCAAAGATGGTAGCGAATACTTTGGTCCCTATACCAACATGAAAACGGTGCATACCTTGTTGGAGCTCATCAAAGGATTGTATCCATTACGTACTTGTAATTACGATCTTTCCGAAGAGAAAATTAAGGCTGGCAAATACAAAGTGTGTCTAGAGTTCCACCTGGGTAATTGCCTGGGCCCATGCGAAGGCAGATTCTCAGAAGAAGCATATAATGAGAATATCCAATCCATTCGAAACATCATTAAAGGGAATTTTAAAGAATCCCTTTATGGATTCAAACAACAGATGAAGGAACATGCCGCTGCACTGGAATTTGAGGATGCCCAACGCATCAAGGAGAAAATTGATGTGCTCGAAAATTATCAGGCCAAATCAACCATTGTGAACCCCAAGATCAACAATGTAGATGTGTTCTCCATCATAAGCGACGAAAGTTATGCCTATGTGAATTACCTACAGATTTCCTTCGGAAGCATCATTCGTTCGCACACTTTGGAAATGAAAAAGAAATTGGATGAAACGGATACCGAATTGTTGCAATTGGCTATTGTGGAGTTGCGGCAAAGGTTTCAGTCATTGTGCAAAGAAATATATGTGCCCTTCGAAGTACAGGTAGAAGAAGGCATTAAAATTCATGTGCCCAAATTAGGGGATAAGAAGAAAATTCTGGAGCTCTCTACACGGAATGCCAAGTACTATCGTATGGAGCGTTTTAAGCAGGCCAAAATTGTAGATCCAGATCGTCATGCCAACCGTATCATGGCCCAAATGAAAAAGGATTTGAGATTGACTGAAGAGCCAAGGCATATTGAGTGTTTTGATAACAGTAATATTCAAGGAACCAATCCTGTGGCAGCCTGTGTGGTTTTCAAAAATGGAAAACCCAGTAAAAAGGACTATCGAAAATTCAATATAAAAACGGTTGAAGGCCCCGATGATTATGCTTCCATGGAAGAGGTGGTATACCGTCGTTATAAAAGACTCAAAGATGAGGGGCAACCCTTGCCACAATTAATCATCATAGATGGAGGGAAGGGGCAATTGTCCTCGGCCCTGAAGAGTTTGGAGCAATTGGAGCTGCGTGGAAAGATTGCCATTGTTGGTATTGCTAAGCGATTGGAAGAATTGTTTTATCCCGATGATCCCATTCCGTTGTATTTGGACAAGAAATCCGAAACTTTAAAGATCATACAACAATTAAGGAACGAAGCCCATCGTTTTGGAATCACCTTCCATCGCGACAAACGAAGCAAGGAAGCTTTAGAATCGGGATTGGAAACCATTCCAGGCATTGGTGAGAAGACCATTGTGGAACTCTTGCGGCACTTTAAAAGTGTGAAAAGAATAAAGGACGCCGACTTCGATGCCCTAGAAAAAGTAATTGGCGCAAGTAAGGCAAAAAAAATTGTAGCACATTTTAGTTAAGTGCGTCTAATAAAGAAAGATTGAAACTTGAGAAAAGCCCTAACCATATGTATTTTACTGGCACATTGCTTTTCTTTCGCACAGGAAAAAGAAGACGTTAAAGTTGGATTGGTCCTAAGTGGCGGAGGGGCGAAGGGTTTGGCGCACATCGGCGCCCTTAAGGTCATAGAGGATGCAGGTATTGAGATCGATTATATCGGAGGGACCAGTATGGGAGCAATTATTGGCGGGCTTTATGCCTCGGGATACCGTGCTCGCGAATTGGATTCCATTTTTAATGTGCTCGATTTCGAAACCTTAATACAGGATCAGGTTCCACGTGGCACCAAAACCTTTTACGAAAAGGATGATTCCGAAAAATATGCCATTACCCTTCCCTTCGATGATTTTAAGCTCACCGTGCCCTCGGGAATCTCTAAAGGGCAAAACGTATACAATCTGCTGTCTAAATTATTACTGCACGTAAAAGATGTTAATGATTTTAGTCAACTACCCATCCCTTTCTTTTGTGTGGCGACCAATATAGAAACCGGCCAAGAGGTCATTCTGGACAAGGGATATTTACCTCGGGCCTTAACAGCAAGTGGGGCACTTCCTTCCCTTTTTCAACCCGTTACCATTAACGATACCATTTATGTAGATGGTGGGGTGGTGAACAACTATCCAGTAGATGAGGTGCTCGCTATGGGAGCGGATATTGTGATCGGGGTCGATGTCCAAGATGAACTAAGGGATCGGGAAAAATTGAAAAGTGGTGTCGAAGTATTGGTACAAATCAACAATTATCGAACCATCAGGGATATGGAAGGAAAAAAGGAGAAAACAGATATCTATATCAACCCTTCCATTGACGATTTTTCTGTAGTTTCCTTCGATGAAGGAAGGCAGATTATCCTATCCGGTGAAACCGCTGCCGAAGAACTTCGTAATAAGCTGGAATCATTAGCTGCAAGACAGGTTAAAAAGAAGGGTAAAAGCATTCCGTTTGTAAATAAAAACTCCCTCTACATTAAAGACGTTTTTATTTATGGAAATGAAGAGTATACGCGTTCCTATGTGTTGGGAAAACTAAAGCTGAAAACACCTTCCGAAATTACTTATGAGGCCTTCAGCAATGGCGTGAACAACCTTTCGGCTACGGGAAATTTTGACGGAATCGACTATAAATTTGTGGAGGATCCCGATAATACAGGGGAGTATTCCCTTGAATTTTACCTCAGGGAAAGTGAATCCCGCACCTTGCTTAGGTTAGGTGCTCATTATGACGACCTTTATAGATCTGCAGCCTTGATAAATATTACCCAAAAAAGACTTTTGACCAACAATGATGTTGCTTCGTTGGATGTTGGGATCGGAGACAACATACGCTATGATTTCGAGTATTACGTAGACAAAGGGTTTTATTGGAGTGTTGGTCTGCGATCTTCTTTTAACATCTTCAACAAAGATGTAGCCATCGATTTTATATTGGAAGAGGAAAATATTCCTGATACGGCCGATGTGAATGAAATCAATCTGGAATACGATGACTTTACGAACCAGTTATTCGTACAAACCGTATTTCAAAGGAAGTTTCTCCTAAGACTGGGGGCAGAACACAAGTGGTTGCGGTATTTGTCACGAACCATAGGAATTGATGAAAATAACCTTCCCCGCACAGTATTCGAAAACACCAACTATTACAGTACGTATGGAGTGTTGAAATACGATACGTTCGACAATACATACTTCCCCAAAAGAGGATTTTACTTTGAAGGGGATTTACATTGGTACCTCTTTGCAGATGGCGGGAACAAAAGCTTTAGACCCTTTAGTATTGGGAAAGCTCAAATGGCGTATGCCCATTCATTTACTCCAAAACTCTCCGCCGTGTTAAGGAATGAAGGCGGGGTAAAATTTGGCAATCGTTTTACACGTTCGTTGGACTTTTTCGTTGGGGGGTATGGTTTTAGGAGACTGAATAATATTGTACCATTTTACGGTTATGAAGCTCTAAGTTTACGAGGAGACACCTACTTAACGACTTCCCTTACCTTGGATTATGAGATTTTCAAAAAGCATCACATTAGTGTAGCAGGAAACATTGCCAATGTGGGGGATGCCCTATTCGAAAATGGCGAATGGATCGATGGGATCGACTACAGTGGTTATGCCATAGGATATGGCTTGGAAACTATTTTAGGTCCCGTTGAGGTGAAATATTCCTTTTCCCCAGAGCGGGATACCGATGAATGGTACGTGAACGTTGGCTTCCGCTTTTAGTGAATTCTGAAACCGGCGCAACATTTTTTTTCCGATATTTGTAGTATGGCAAATAAAACGTGGAAATATACTTTGCTTCATCTCAAGATGCTCATTAAGAGAAATCCAGAATAGTACGCTTCTTTTTTGCTGAAAAACAAGTACTAACGTAAATTTACTACCATGCCATTTTATCATAAATTAGGGAAGATTCCTCCTAAACGTCACACTCAATTCCGCAAGCCGGATGGAAGCCTATATGCCGAACAATTATTTGGAACCATTGGGTTCGACGGAATGTATAGCAATTCCTACCATGAACATAGGCCGACACAGGTAAAAGCGATCAAGGGTCAGTACAGCGTGGCCCCAAAGGTGGCCAAAGCCAACAATATGCAATCGTACCGATTCAGGGGCTTTCAAGTGCCAGCAGAGGACGATTATTTGGAAAGCCGAAAAGTGATCCTAACCAATAGCGATTGTAATATCATTCTATCGGCCCCTAAAAAATCACAGGAAGACTATTTTTATAAAAATACCGATGCCGACGAACTTCTCTTCATCCATAAAGGAAGTGGGAAGCTGAGAACCCATATGGGAAATCTAGACTTCAAGTATGGAGATTACCTCCTTGTTCCAAGGGGTATGATTTATAAATTGCAATTTAACGATGAAGATAACAGATTGTTCATCGTTGAGTCCAGAAGACCGATTTACACCCCGAAACGATACCGTAATTGGTTTGGCCAATTATTAGAACATTCACCTTTCTGCGAACGGGATATCCGCAAGCCGGAAGAATTGGAAACCCATAACGAGAAGGGGGATTTCCTCATCAAGATTAAAAAGAACGACGAGATCATCGATATGGTGTATGCCACCCATCCATTCGATGTGGTTGGGTATGATGGGTACAATTATCCCTATGCCTTTTCCATTCATGATTTCGAACCTATCACGGGAAGGATCCATCAACCACCTCCAGTGCATCAGACCTTTGAGACCGATGCCTTTGTGGTGTGTTCCTTCTGTCCTCGCTTGTACGACTATCATCCCGATAGCATTCCTGCACCTTATAACCACAGTAATATAGATAGTGATGAGGTGCTCTACTATGTGGATGGGGACTTTATGAGCAGGAACGATATCGATGCGGGCCACATATCACTGCATCCGGCTGGGATTCCCCACGGACCGCATCCTGGAGCTACGGAGCGCAGTATTGGGCAAGTAAAAACAGACGAGTTGGCCGTGATGGTAGACACCTTTAAACCGCTTAAGGTGACAGAGGAGGCTTTGAAGATAGCAGATGACACGTATTTCCAAAGCTGGTTAGAAGAATGAAAAACCTTTTAGACATAGCACCCCATACAAGGGCCATGTGGTAATTGGGTCTTTTCTTTTCATGAAGTATTAATTCAAAAAAATTAAAAGAAATGGCACGAGAAATAAAAGATCTAACAGAATTACAAAATACAGAATACAGTTTAAAGAAATTATTCGATGATGCGGAGGATTTCCTACCACTTTTGGGAACCGATTACGTAGAATTATATGTGGGCAACGCCAAACAGGCAGCCCATTACTACAAAACCGCTTTCGGGTTTCAATCCGAAGCCTATGCAGGCTTGGAAACAGGTCTTAAAGACCGTGTTTCCTATGTGTTGAAACAAGATAAGATTCGATTGGTACTCACCTCTCCGTTGAATAAAGGAGGCGACATTAATCGTCATTTAGAAGAACACGGCGATGCTGCTAAAGTGATTGCATTGTGGGTAGAAGACGCCACCAAGGCCTTCGAAGAAACCACCAAGCGAGGCGCCAAGCCGTATATGCAACCCACCAAAGAAGAGGATGAACATGGGCACGTGGTGCGTTCGGGAATCTATACTTACGGAGAAACCGTCCATATTTTTGTGGAGCGCAAGAATTATAAGGGCATATTCCTGCCTGGATTCGAAAAATGGGAATCGCATTACAATCCAGAGCCAGTAGGATTAAAGTTTATCGACCATATTGTTGGAAATGTAGGCTGGAACGAAATGAACGAATGGTGTAAATTCTATGCAGAAGTGATGGGATTCGCCCAGATTATTTCGTTTGTCGATGATGATATTGCAACAGAGTACACTGCACTTATGAGTAAAGTGATGAGCAACGGGAATGGACGTATTAAATTTCCTATCAATGAACCTGCCGAAGCCGAGAAGAAGTCGCAAATTGAAGAATATTTGGATTTTTACAATGGAGCAGGCGTACAGCACTTGGCCTTGGCTACCGATGATATCGTAGCCACTGTATCTGCGATGCGGGAAAGAGGTGTGGAGTTTTTATACGTACCCGAAACCTATTACGACGACATTACCGAGCGTGTGGGAATCATTGACGAGGATATTGAAGTGTTAAAGAAACATGGGATCCTGATCGATAGGGATGAGGAAGGCTATTTATTGCAACTCTTTACCCACAATGTATTGGATAGACCTACCATGTTTATTGAAATCATACAACGCAAAGGTGCACAATCCTTTGGAGTGGGTAATTTTAAAGCCCTTTTTGAAGCCATAGAGCGTCAACAAGCAAGAAGAGGAACCTTATAAACCGTAACATTAGCAAAGCTTCATCGTCTAAATAGATGGAGCTTTGTTCATTTTGGAACAGTCCTTGCTTAACGCTTTATGATGACCTCAAAATCTATACGAATGAAATATGCAATGTTCCTCTTTTTAAGTTTGGCGATAAGTGTTTCCCAAGCACAAACCAAAGCGTATGAGGCCGGTGAATGGTTCAAGTTTCGCATACACTATGGTTTTGTTACGGCAGGCTACGCTACCTTAGAGGTGAATGACGTGGTACTGGATAATAAAGAAGTGTTTCATGTGAAAGGATATGGTAAAACCACTGGTTTGTCAAGGGCCTTTTTCAAGGTAGAAGACGATTACCAGTCTTACATAGATAAGGAAAAGGACATCCCGTACCGATTCATTAGAAATATTGATGAAGGCGGCTATACCAAGGACATTCAGATAGATTTTAATCACGATACCCGTAAGGCGCTTGTTCACAACAAAAAGAAGAATACCAAAGAGTGGGTTAATTTTCCACAGGATGCCCAAGACATGGTTTCGGCCTTTTACTTTTTGAGAAATCGCTTGGATACTTCAGCCATGGCAGAAGGTGAAACGATAGACATCGATATGTTTTTTGACAAGGAGAATTATAAGTTCCGTTTAAAATTTTTGGGAAGGGAAGTCATTCGAACCCGATTCGGGAAAGTACCTACCCTTAAGTTCCGGCCTTATGTTCAATCGGGAAGGGTGTTCAAAGAAAAAGAAAGTTTGACCGTCTGGGTATCGGACGATGACAATAAAATGCCCATGTTGATCAAAGCAGATCTGGCAGTGGGTTCATTAAAAGCTTCCCTCACCGAATTTAAGGGGCTTAAAAATTCATTTAAAATACACGTAGACTAACAACCCATGGAGATCCAACCAGAAACCAAAAAACTCCTAGAGCAACTCAAAGAAAAATACGACGCCATAGATCAAGACCTTGACACCCATCTCGAGGGACTTCTTTATGGTGAGCCCATTACCTATTGGGATTATATACAGACCGATGCCTTACTAGGCCTTCAAATTCAACGTACTACCTTGCCCGATGAGATGGTGTTTATCATGTACCATCAAATCAACGAACTGATTTTTAAGATGATTCTTTGGGAAATTTCACAAGTATCCCATCATCCTGATCTTAAGGCTCCGTTCTTTTCGGAACGGCTCATGCGTATCAGTCGGTATTTCGATATGCTCACTTCCTCTTTCAATATCATGACCGAAGGTATGGAAGTAGAGCAGTACCTTCAGTTTAGGAACACCTTAACCCCGGCCAGTGGATTCCAAAGCGCACAATACCGAAAGATCGAATTTGCATCTACCGATCTTATCAACCTTATCGATGCACGGTACCGTGAAACCATCGATAGGAATACCTCTTATGAACATGCCTTGGAACATCTCTATTGGCAGGCAGCAGGGAAGGATTACAAAACAGGAAAGAAGAGCTATTTGTTAAAAGCGTTCGAGGAACGCTATAAAAATGAGTTCATAGCGTTTACAAAAGAATATAATACCATAAATTTGTACGCTAAGTATAAGAGTTTACCTGAAGACGTTCGAGAAAACCCGAAATTAAGGGAAGCCATGCGTCATTATGATTACACAGTGAATGTTACTTGGGTGATGGCCCATTACAACACGGCGGTGAAATACATAAATCATGGCAATGAACCCGGCGAGGCAACCGGTGGAAGCGATTGGGCAAAATACATGCTTCCCAAATACCAAAAACGAATTTTCTTTCCCAGTGTTTGGACCGAGGAAGAAATCGAAAATTGGGGGCAGGACGTCTAGAAAAAAGAAAGTATTGAAGTATTTTTTTATTATCCCCATGCTATGGCTGTTCTTCGTATCCTGTGAAGACACCAAAGACGATTTAGAAACGCTTACCGAGATAGAAGAGGAAGTTACCCCTGTTTTATTGGAAGAGTACGGGTATACCCTTAACGACTACAATGTCGTGCGCGATACCATTCGCAACGGAGATACTTTTGGCGCCATTTTAGATGCTCACGGCGTTTCCCAGAACAAGATTTTTGAGGTAGCCACTGTGTTCAAGGATAGTTTCGATGTTAGAAAATTAGTCGTAGGGAAACCCTATGTTTTATTGAATTCTAAAGATTCGCTACAGCAAACAGAAGTCTTCATTTACGAAAAGAACCGAGTGGACTATGCAGTCATTGACCTTCGGGATAGCATTGCGGTGTATAATGAAAAGAAACCTGTGAGTTTTGTTGAAAAAGAAGCCTCCGGAATTATTACGAGCTCCCTTTCCCAAACGATGTCCGATAACAACCTAAGCCCCTACATGACCGAACGACTGGCGAACATTTACGCTTGGACCATTAACTTCTTTGCGCTGCAAACGGGGGACAACTTTAGGGTAATTTACACCGAAAAATATATTAATGACACCATCCCAGCAGGTTTGGATGAAATAAAAGCAGTGTACTTCGAACACCGAGGAAAACCTTTATATGCGTTCAACTATGTTCCAGAGGTGGATACGACCAATGTGGTGGCCGATTTTTACGACGAAGAGGCCAACAATTTGCGAAGGTCTTTCCTGAAAGCACCCGTTAAATTCAGTAGAATCTCATCACGGTATAATCTTAAGCGCAGGATTGCTTATTACGGATACAAAGTACGTCCGCACAAGGGAACCGATTTCGCAGCGCCGATCGGGACCGAGATTTTGGCAACGGCCGATGGCGTGGTAACAGAATCTACTCGTAGGGGCGGGAATGGAAAATTCGTCAAGATTAAGCATAACAGCACCTACGAAACACAGTATTTGCATATGAAAGCGCAAAAAGTGAAAGCAGGTGAATTTGTGCGACAGGGAGATGTTATAGGCTGGATTGGGATGACAGGAAATACTGGGGGCCCACACGTATGTTATCGCTTCTGGAAAAATGGCAAACAGGTGGATCCATTTAAAGAAGACTTACCCGCATCTAAACCGCTTGACGAAATTTATCATGAGGATTATTTTTCAAAAATGAGCGACTTAAAGGAGCAATTGGACTGCATTCGTTATTAATTGTTTTATGCACATAGATTGTTAATAACCCTGTTCTTATTTATTTACTTCATTTTCAGGTATAACAGTTAAAATTTGTTAAATTTCAGTAGAATTCTGTTAGCCTTTTCTTAACATTCAAAATTAGCCAGAACCTAAAGGTTAATAGTATTTTTGCAAACACTTATTTAATTAAACAAACAATTATGAAACAACTTTTACTATTTGTATTGCTCTTGGGTAGTGTAGCTACCTTTGCGCAAGGAACAGTAACGGGTACGGTTACCGACGCCGATTTAGGTGGCCCTATGCCAAGTGCTACAGTCATCGAAGCTGGTACCAGCAACGGTACTGTAACCGATTTTGACGGAAATTTTTCGCTTTCCGTAGGTGCTAATTCTGGTTCGATCGAAATTTCGTACCTAGGATACACTACACAAACAGTTTCCTATTCGCTTTCAGGTGGGTCTGCGGATTTAGGAACCATCGCTCTTACTGCAGATGCCAACACCCTTTCTGAGGTAGTTATCGTAGGAACTGGGGTAATCGACCTTGCAGAAGACCGTAAGACACCTGTAGCGGTATCTACCATTAGAGCTCAGGAAATCCAAGAAAAAGTAGCAGGTAACGTGGAGATTACTCAGGCACTTAAGAGTACGCCATCTGCCTATATTTCTGGACAGTCTGGTTTCGGGGACTCTCAATTGTTCTTACGTGGATTCGACAACAGTAACATTGCTGTACTTTTAAATGGACAACCTGTAAACTCTATGGAGGACGGTCGTATTTTCTGGTCGAACTGGGCTGGAATTTCTGACATTGCAAACGCTATCCAGGTACAACGTGGGCTGGGATCTTCTAAGTTAGCAATCTCTTCTGTGGGAGGTACTACCAATATTGTGATGAAGGCAGCCGATAAAAAAGAAGGAGGTTTTGCTCGCTTCTTAGGGGCTAACGATAGCTACTTCAAAGGTACCGCTGCATACAATACTGGTGTAAGTGATAGCGGATGGGCATTCTCTGTTTTGTTAGACCACTGGCAAGCTCACAGAAAATGGTCGAGAGGGACTTACGGACAAGGACAAAACTACTTTTTCGCTGTTGGATATCAACCAAACGACAAGCATTCTTTCAACTTCTTGGTAACGGGTGCTCCTCAGTACCACGGACAAAAATGGTCTCAGTCTAGAGAGATCATTGCAGCAGATGCTAAGTTCAATCAGCACTGGTTTTTTGGAGATGATGGAATTGAATCCATCAGACAGAATTATTATCACAAACCCGTAATGAACCTTAACTGGGACTTTACAATTAGCGATAAGACCGAACTTTCTTCTGTATTGTACGCTTCCTGGGGTCGTGGAGGAGGAACAGGTCCAAGAGGGCAGTCCGATTTTGGATCTAACAGCTTCCAAAACCCACTTAGGGGGCCAGATCCAGATGGAGACGGTCCATTATATGGTCAGTTAGACCAAGATCTTATCCTAGCGAACAATGCCGAAGTTGGCATTGGTGACAATGCAGAGCGCGAAGGATTTATTCGTAGAGCTTCTGTTAACAACCACCAGTGGTATGGCTTAATTACCAACCTTAACCACGAATTCTCAGACGATCTATCGGTAAATGTTGGAGGGGATGTACGTTTGTATACGGGAGATCACTTTAGACAAATAATTGATCTATATGGTTTGGACGGATGGGCTAATGACCGTCCTGATGGAGCTATCGTAACCGAAACATTTGATGCAGATCCATGGGCTTCATTGTCTAACTTTGCTGATGAAGGACAAAGAATCAACTATGATTACTCAGAGGATATCAATTATGTAGGTGGATTTGGTCAAATCGAATATACCCCAGGGGACTTTTCTATCTTCTTCCAGGGAGCTGTTTCTACGCAGTCTTACGAAAGAGAGAACAGATTCGATAGAGATGATGCTGGAAATCAGATCACCACAACTTCAGATGTGGTTTCTAAAGTAGGATACAACTTGAAAGGAGGAATTTCTTACACGATTGAGGATAATAGTACTATCTTCTTTAACGGAGGGTACTACTCTAGACAGCCTTTCTTGGATAATGTATTCGTACCTTTCCAAGAGTCTGTATTGATTACTCCAGAAGTTGACAATGAAATCATTCGTAGTTTCGAAGCAGGATATCACTTCCAGTCAAGTCGTGTAAGAGCAAACTTCAATGCTTACATTACGGATTGGGATAACAGAACTACTGCAAGTTTCGGACAAGAAGATCCTAATCCAGAAGTGGAAGGAGATGAGATCGACGTGAACATTCTACAAAGAGGAATCCGTCAGTTCCACAGTGGTGCAGAAATGGACTTCAGCTGGAGAACTACAGATTGGTTGACTCTTAACGGATACATGTCTGGAGGTAGCTGGATCTTTAAAGGGACTTCCGATGTATCTCGTTACAATAGCGATACTGGAGAATTGGTATCACAATCTGATGGTGTAAATCGTCAAGGAGTGAAAGTTTCTACAGCACCTCAATTCACGACTGGATTAGGTTTCAGAGCTAAGGTGGTCGATGGACTAAGTGTGGATGCTAACTTGAACTACCGTGCAAGCCACTACGAGTTTACCAACGAATTTACTTCTGCAGACGATTATACTCCTGCAGAGTTAAAGCCTTACTCTCAAACGGATGCCGGTCTTACGTACAAATTCAGTTTAGGAAGTAACAAATTAACTTTCAGAGCTAATATGTATAACGTATTCGATTATATCGGAATTTCAAATACCGATCGTTTCGGATTCTTTACTGAAAACGGAAGAACGTACAACGCTTCACTTCGTTACACTTTCTAATTAAGGTTTAGCGTTCATAATTTATAAAGAGGTCGGCAATGCCGACCTCTTTTTTTTATGGAATAATCCCTACCTTTGGAAGGAAACTAAAACTTTCTAATCATGTACACCACCGTTCAATTCCTGCACTCATACTGGGCTTATTTGGTCCTTTTTATGGTTCTTATCGCCTCGATCAATTCCTTAGCAGGATTTTTCGGGAACAAGGAATACCAACCCAAGGATTTCA
>JAHQVM010000022.1 GCA_019634365.1 Flavobacteriaceae bacterium
ATACTGCTGGACCAGGCTGCGATCTACGACACCAACGGGCGCCTTATCAGGACCATCGACCTTGCAGAGATGCAACAGGAGATGGCCATCGACGTGTCCGACCTGGCAACAGGGGTGTACATGGTACTGATCACAAGCGAGCACGCTTCCACGGTGAAACGACTCGTGAAGGAATAGACATCCTTAGACATATATAAAAAAGAAACCCTCCTTCGCCTTTGGCTTCGGAGGGTTTTTTCATGGTCTCCATTTAAAATACGTATTTATACATATAGCACAACTAATTCCTCCACAATACTTTAGTCCCTGATTAAACACTAATATTCAACAAAAGGAGTCTCCCCATTCCAGAAGTTTATATCAATTAATCAATTTTAATCATTTAAAAATCAATTATTATGGAACCATTTATCGGACAAATCATGCCAGTAGGGTTTAATTTTGCACCTCGTGGTTGGGCTTTATGCGATGGACAAATTTTGGCCATCTCCTCTCACACTGCACTATTTTCATTATTGGGAACTACTTTTGGTGGGGACGGACGAACCACTTTCGGCCTTCCCGACTTAAGAGGAAGAAGTATCGTTGGTGTAGGCAATGGCCCAGGGCTTTCTCCTATCACTTGGGGTCAAAAAGGAGGGGCAGAATCCCATACCTTAACAGTTGGTCAAATGCCAGCACACACCCACAATATTGCCGTAAATACAGCAACGGGTGAAGAATCCAGTCCTGCAGGAAATCATATTGCAGCAAGTGCAGATTCTTTTGCCGAAGATGCCACTTCCGGACAAAACCTTGCAGCACCAGCAAGTCAAGGTGGAAATCAATCTTTTGGAATTCGCGATCCTTATCTTGGAATTTACGTATGTATTGCACTACAGGGAATTTTCCCATCAAGAAACTAATAAACGGTATATTACAGTTTAGATAAAAGGCCTTAAATGGCCTTTTATTCATTTATACAACGCACCACCAATTCCGGATCCTTTCCCAAGCGATATTGGGCATCTACAATGAGTTCCGTATTAAAGCCATCTAACCGCTTAATGGTTTTAGGAATCGTTAAGCCACTTTCTTTATAGGATATATGCTCCTCGGCATAAGTGTGTATCAAGGTGGTAATGGCTAACGCATTCATACGCTGCACCACCTTCTCAGGAAAACGTACAGTTTCCTTCGGAAAGGAAAATTCAGGATGAAGCGGAGCTTGTACAGAATTAATGATATCCTTATCTAATACGAATACAGCTTTGCTATCCATACGATAGTCGGTTACATCTATAGAATGATCTTGTGTTAAAGCTTCAATTTCCTTGGCGCTGTTGAGAAGCGATATGTGCAATGTGATAGATTTGGGAATCAAAATAACATCTTCCCTACATTGTGACATTAAATTATGGGTGATAGCAACCTGTGGTTCCCGTGCTAGCGCATGCTGCAAACATTCGACAACAACAACATCAAATTGTTCAGGGTTAGATAATGCTATTGTACATGCATCTTCGTTTAGGTACTCCGTAACATAATCCTCTGCATTAAATGCCTTAAAAACCTGCTGCACACTTTCAAAACTAACCGGATTAATTTCCAATAATACGAACTGCACTTCTTCTGGTTTGAACACGGCAATAAGCGGTAACACTAATGTAGCGAAAGGTCCGGTACCCGAATATAGAACGCTCACAGGTTCGGATTTTTTTCTCTTTTTTACATCATCAACCGCTTTTTTCAATCCTCGAACGAAGCGCTTGGTTCGCACAATATCGTCAATGCAGGCACCTGCCCAAGCAGGGCCGATAGCCTTGCCATTTTCAAGATAGATAGAACTTCTTGCGTCTTCCGTTGCAAAATCCAACCCAGTAATTTCCAAACACAACGATTTGAAGTCTTTAAGCGCATTCTGGAGTTCCAAATAATCCATTGATTCATCGAGGATGACAGGAACTATTTTACGGAGCCTATCGAGTATGTTGGATGGGGTCATGATCGCTGTTTTTGCAGGATTTGAAGATAGTTCATTTTTCAAAAAACTACGTGAAAACCGTAATTATCTGAATTACAGTCAACAAGGCCATTATTATAAAAAATACACGTTATTCATCGATTTTATTAGTCAATTCGATCCTAAAACCCTAATTTTAAGCAATTAACTGACCCAATTATGAAGAAAACCTCCGACAGGCGGACGTTCCTTAGAACCTCTGCCATTGCCGCTTCTGGCATCGCTTTACTATCGACACAAACTGTAGAAGCACTTACGAACGACTCTTCACCCTTTGAGGGTTACAACCCTTTTGCTGAAGAAAAAACGGATTTGAGAACATTTATATTTGGTAAATCCATACAAGTTTCAGGAACCGTTTACGATGCATCAGGGAACTTCCCTGAAAAAGATGTACAATTGGAAGTTTGGCACTTATCGCCCAATTCTTCAAAGTTTCGGCATCGAGCTAAGTTAAAAACAGATGCCCTTGGACGTTACCGTTTTATTACAGACGTACCCAATAACGAAAAAGGGAAAATGGGAAGGATTTACTTCCGAGTTTCCAAAGGAGATTACGCCTATTTCACAGAATTGGCTGTTTCTGAAACATCGGCTCAATTAACGGCCAAACATTGGGAAGAGAACAATCAATTAAAGGAGGGTGTATACTTAATTCGTGAAAGAAATTCGAACCAATTGAATGTTACTTTCAATATCGCTTTCAACAAATAAAACTAATCTAAATATTCTAGTATTATGGAACCATTTATTGGACAAATCCAAGCGTTTGGATTTAATTTTCCACCCAGAGATTGGGCACATTGCGACGGCCAATTGTTATCAATTGCGTCATTTTCAGCATTATTTTCACTTTTAGGAACCACCTACGGAGGGGACGGTAGAACCACTTTCGGTTTACCAGATCTGCGAGGAAGAAGCATTGTTCATGTAGGTTCTGGGCCCGGACTATCTCCTATTTCTTGGGGTCAAAGAGGCGGTGCCGAAAATCATACAATAACCGTGGCACAAATGCCAGCACACACACATAATATTGGTGTACAGACGGCAGATGGAGAAGAGAGCAATCCATCGGGAAAGCACATCGCTATGCAAACCGATGCTTTTTCTGAAGACGCAAATGCTAATTTGGCACCACCGGCAAGCATGGGTGGCAATCAATCATTCAATATAAGGAACCCTTACGTAGGTATTTATTACAGCATTGCCTTGTCTGGATTGTTTCCTTCAAGATCATAATGAAACTTACATGGAAATAAAAATCGGCTTGTTATTACCCCGATCAGACATGTATCCTACCTTGGCGTTGGATTTCATGAATGGTTTAAGGCACAGTTTCAATACGTTCAATAGCAGCGATCATACCTTAAAATTTTTGGTAGAGGGTGTGGGAACAGCTTCGGATGATGGAATGGTGCGTTTAGGGGAAAAAATGATACTGCAGGAAGATGCTGCCCTAGTGGTCTCTTTTTGCAGTTTATTCAAACTTACCGATTTAGTAAGTCCATTCAATGCATACCAAAAACCTCTTATTCACGTGAATTTAGGTGGTAATGCCATTAAAAAAGAACATGTAAGTCCAAACATCCTTTATCATTCCCTGAACTTATGGCAATCCTGCTATGGCGCAGGAATGTATGCCGCCAAAAAGTTCGGTAAAAAAGGTGCCATAGCTGCTTCTTATTACGATGGAGGTTATCAGCATTCGCAAGCTTTTGTGCAGGGATTTACAGATTCTGGAGGTGAAATCGTAAACTATTACGTCGCCCCCATGGATTATAAATCCGAAAACTTTGAAGGCATGCTTCAGGGAATTGATGAAAGTGATCCAGATGTGGTATTCACGCTTTTCAGTTTTAATGAAGGCAAGAAGGTCCTTGATGTTTTGGCGCAATCTGAATTGAACGGAAAAATTCCTTTTGTTGCCATTCCGACCTTGACCGATGAATCTATCATGACCGAAAATCATGATATAAAGAACATGGTTTCAGTAGCATCTTGGACATTTCAGGATGAAGAAGAAATCATGCAGAATTATATTTCTGAAATAAAAGAAACCTATCACAAGCCCCCCACCGTAATGACCTTGCTTGGTTATGAAATTGGACAGGTAATTGCCATGACTTTGAACGAACATGGACATATACCACCTGCCATAGCCAATGCCTTGGAACATAAATCGGTACCATCCCCAAGAGGATTGTTTACCTACAATTCTTATCACGAAACACAAATAGCACAATTAAAGATCAGGGATTTCACCTTTTCGGATAATGGCTATAAGAACATTATAGTAGATACCATGGATACCTCTTTTATGGAGGATTTGTACGCCAAGTTTGAGGAGTTACCCTATGCAGGTTGGCAAAACCCATATATCTGCACTTAGATTTAACAATGAAATTACGTAATAGTACTTATTCCTATTACGCTGTGCCTCCCCTATTTTTGGTGTGAAACCAATAGTATGGATTTAAAAGGAGATATCGTATAACCAAATGACCTTAAGATGAAAAAAATTACGCAATTATTAACATTATTAGTAGTCTTTATGGCTATTTCAAATGCCCTGGCTCAAAAAGCTGTGGTCATTGGTACCAATCATGCCACCCCCGATGGATTTGCCTTTTTGGTAACGCAGGATTTAGCCAATGGTGAAACCGTGTACTTCACGGAAGATGAATACAACAATGTTACCAATGTTTTTTCCAGTGGTGAGTCAGTGGTGCGATTTACGGCTTCAGCTGCAGTTCCTACAGGAACAGTAATCTTCGTAAATGAAGTTTCCACCAATACTTTTACAACTTCATGCTGCGGTACCGCGGCGCATTTCGGTGGAAGTTTCTCCTTGAGAACCGATGGTGAAGCTTACTATGCTTATCAGGATTCAGATACCGACCCCAGTAATGGAGTTACAGAAATATATTCCGTATTCTATACAGGGGAAGTGGGGCAACCTACTCCTGGTGGTCCAATCCCAGCTGCACTTGATCCAACTCCAGACTTTCCCAATGCCATTGTAGTCGACGGATTTCCAACAGTTAGCCCAGGGAGAGCAGAATACCAATTCGCAGCCCCCGGTGTGAGAGATGGTCTTTGTCGGGATAATCTGGAAAATGTAAGTAATTATCTACATGGCCAAGCCAATCAACCACTCTCTACGATTTCTTTCAACAGTTTTACATTGGCCTGTACCAGTCCAACAGTAACTTTGACGAGTTCACCAGCCTCTGTGGCTGAAAATAGCGGAAGCAGCATTACCTATACATTTACGATAAGCCCAACTGCCGGAAGCAGTACCACCGTTAATTTTAACGTAAGTGGTTCGGCAACTTTTAGTAGTGACTATACGCAAAGTGGAGCAGCTTCCTTCAGCGCAACTGCAGGTACTGTGGTTATCGGTGCTGGATCCAGCACGGCTACCGTGACACTAACGCCTACAGGTGACACTACACTTGAACCCGATGAAACTGCAATTTTAACCTTGGCGGCAGGAGCCGGTTACACTGCTGGAAGCCCAAGTATAGCAACGGGAACTATCACAAACGACGATACACAAAATATTACTCCAGTGGTAGCGGTAACAGGTTTGAACAACGCTGTTTCTCCGGGAATAGAAGGTTTCTCTTTTGTAGCTTTGGATGATATTGCTGCCGGCACAGAAGTATTTTTTACTGAAGAAGAATTCAACATCAACACCCTTGCATTTAGCAGTTTAAGTGGAGAAGGTGTGGTACGATGGACCGCTCCTGCCGGTGGTGTACTTCGAGGAGAAGTTATCGTCGCTACCGAAAATACACCCGATACCTTTACAGCCACCTGTGATAGTGGTACGTGTGGAACTTTTACGACCATCATTACTGGATTCACTTTTGCCAGTAATGGAGAAGGCTTTTTCGCCTACAGCGATTCCGATACAGATCCAACCAATGGCGTTGGACAAGTTCACTCTGTGCTATACACAGGAAGCGCTGGAGGAGGTCCTGGAGGAAACATCCCAGCTTTAGAAGACCCATCTTCTGTATATGTTGGAGCTGTGGTCGTGGATGGCTTTCCGGCCGTACAACCTCAACGAACGGAATACAATCCTGCATTACGTGGCGTTACCGTAGACCAAGCCAATTTCCAGAATACCGCAAATTGGTTGCATGCACAAGCACCGGCGACTTTAGACACTACTCCTTTTGCCAACATTATCATAGCAACAGGGTCGCCCAATCCAAGCCTTATTGTTTCAGCTGTACCCACCTCAGTCGTTGAGGATAGTGGAACAGGTATTGTATATACCTTTACCTTGAGTGCCGCGGCAACTTCCGATATTACGGTTAACTTCGACGTGGCAGGTTCGGCAACACTCACAACAGACTATACCGTAGCTGGCGCCGATACATTTACTGCGACGAGTGGAACCGCTACGATCCTTATGGGAAATACCACCGTTGATGTGACGGTGACACCTGTAGTAGATACTATGGTAGAACCTACAGAAACCATAGAATTAATGATTGCCTCGGGAACGGGGTATGATGGTGGTAGCCCGAACAGCGCCACTGGTAGCATTACCAATGATGATACCTCAGCTTCCGACCCATTGGTAGCTGTTATGGGAATGACGCATGATTCTGGAAGTGCAGATTCCTTCTCTTTTGCTGCTGCACAAGATGTTCCAGCGGGTACCGTAGTGTACTTTACAGAAGATGAATTCGACAATACGACCTTGTTGTTCTCTGCTGGTGGTGAAGCTGTTTTACAATGGACTTCCCCAGGAGGGCAAATCGATCAAGGAGATGTCATAGTAGCAACGGAAACAGGGCCCAATGTATTTACACTTACCTGTTCCGATACTTCCGGAAACGGTTGTGGTACATTAACTACAGTTTCAGGAACGTTCGCAATAGCTACAAACGGTGAATCTTTATTCGCCTATGCCGATAGTGATACCGACCCAACCAATGGAGTGGCAGATATTTACTCTGTAATGTATACTGGTAATTCTGGAGCTCCTGGAGGCAATCTTCCTGCCATGGAAGACCCAACGGGTATTTACTTGAATGCTTTGGTCGTGGATGGATTCCCTGCCGCTGCACCCGACAAAACAGAATACATCCCAGCCAGTCGTGCCGTTCCTGTAGGACAGGCTGATTTTGAAGATCCTTCCAACTATGACCATGCTACGGCGTTCGGAACAGGTTTATCTACTGTTCCATTTGCAAGCTTAAGTATTGTCGTGAGCTTTACAGCTCCGGCCGATCTTTGCGTGGATGCAGGTGTACAAACCGGTTTAGGCGGCGGAACTCCAACAGGAGGAGTGTATAGCGGCCCCGGGGTTACCGATGATGGCAATGGAATGACTTACAGTTTTGACCCAGCAGCCGCTGGCGTTGGGGTACATACTATTACATATACGTCTGGGGGCGGTTCTGCTTCCGATGATATTGAGGTATTCGCACTACCCACGGTTACCTTTACGGCTCCAGCAGATCTCTGTATTGATGCAGGCGTGCAAACCGGACTTGGAGGTGGAACACCTACGGGAGGCGTTTATAGCGGTACTGGAGTTACAGACGATGGAAACGGAATGACCTATAGTTTCGACCCTGCAGCTGCAGGTGTGGGAACCCATACCCTTACATATACATTTACCGATGCTAATGGATGCTCTGCTAGCGCTACCGATGACGTGGAAGTATTTGCTTTGCCTTCAGTGACCTTTACCGCACTGGCCGATCTATGTGTCGATGCCGGCGTACAAACTGGAATTGGCGGTGGATCGCCTACTGGAGGGGTTTACAGCGGTGTCGGTGTAACCGATGACGGAAATGGGATGACCTATAGTTTCGACCCTGCAGCTGCAGGCGTAGGAACCCATACCATAACCTATACCTTTACCGATGCCAATGGATGTACTGCAAGTGCTTCTGATGATGTAGAAGTATTCGCACTTCCGATCGTTGCATTTACTGCGCCAGCGAGTCCTATTTGTCCTAATGCGACCCTAACCGGTCAAGGTGGCGGAACACCCACTGGCGGTGTTTATAGTGGCCCTGGCGTTATCGACGACGGTAATGGAATGACCTTTACTTTTGATGCAGCAGCAGCTGGAACAGGGACACATACCCTTACGTATACATTTACAGATGCCAATGGATGTTCTAATAGTGCTTCGGATATGGTAACCGTAGAGGATACGACTCCACCAGTTATTACTTGTCCAGCAGACATCATCGTTTCTAATGATCCTGGAGTCTGTGAAGCTGTTGTCACCTTTGCCGATCCCACAGCAACGGATAATTGCGGAACGGTTACCGTTTCACAAACAGGTGGCCCTACATCAGGTTCTACTTTCCCAGTAGGTACTACGGTGATCACCTATATCGCCACAGACGGTTCTGGAAATACGGATACTTGTAGTTTCAACATTGTTGTGGAAGATACTGAAGATCCTGTTGCCCTTTGCCAAGATGTGACAGTACAATTGGATGCTACTGGAACAGCAACCGTTAGTACAATTGATGTAGATAATGGTTCTTCTGATAATTGTCCGCCTGTTACTTTGAGTTTAGGTGCTTTTACATTCACTGGACAAACATTAAATACAGATCCAACAGATCAATATTTCCCGCCAAACGCATGGTTCTATAATGAATTCTCGTTTGTTGCTCCTGTGGATGGAACTTATGAATTATTGCATACCGGAACAAGTAGTAATGGAGCAGGAATTGTCGCCATACTCTATGATGCACCCCCCGTAAGGAACAGTGGAAATGTAAATGCCAGACCTGAATTTATTGGATTTACCAATAGAGCAGATGATGGAACCTTTGTTTTTGGAACCACAACATATACATTAACAGGTGGACAAACCTATTATTTGGATGTGACTGCTGTGAGTTTTGGAGAAACAACTAGTTATGAAGGAGCAGTTTCATTAGTAGGCGATGCTACCTTTGATTGTGATGATGTGGGAACCAATAGTATTTTGCTTATCGCAACCGATCCAAGTGGTAATGTGGCTAGTTGTACTTCTACCATTACCGTTGAAGACAATATAGCACCAGACCCTTTAACCTGCCCGGCAGATATTACAGTTAGCAATGATCCTGGACAGTGTAATGCTGTAGTAACATTCACATTACCAACAGCTACAGATAACTGCCCAGGAACAGTAGTAACAGCATCTCCTGCCTCAGGAAGTACATTCCCAGTGGGAACTACCGCAGTAACCGTAACAGCCACAGATGCTTCTGGAAATACGACTTCCTGTACATTCAATGTGACAGTTAACGACACAGAAGATCCGATTGTAACATGTCCTGCAGATATTACTGTAAGCAACGATCCGGGACAGTGTAGTGCTGTGGTTAACTTTACACCTACCGTCTCAGATAAATGCCCAGGTGTTACCCTTGTTAGTTCACCAGCTTCTGGAAGTGTATTCCCAGTGGGAACTACCTTAGTAACTGTAACTGGGACCGATGCAGCAGGAAACACTGCTACTTGTACTTTTAATGTTACTGTTAATGATACAGAAAATCCAACGATTAGCTGTCCTGCTGATATCACAGTGAACAACGATCCTGGAGATTGTGGAGCTGTTGTAACATATACGGCTCCTACTGGAAGCGACAATTGTCCCGCTTCAACAACAGTCCAAACCAGTGGACTCCCTTCCGGAAGCATATTCCCAGTAGGTGTTACTGTTAATACGTTTGAGGTAACGGATGCTACTGGAAATACAGCCACCTGCAGTTTCAATGTCACCGTTATTGATAATGAGAATCCAACAATTACTTGTCCAGCAGATATCACAGCAAGCAATGATCCCGGAGTTTGTGAGGCTGCGATTACAGTACCTCAACCTACCTTTGACGATAATTGCTTCACCAATGGATGTGTGCGAAATGATGACCTAGAGTCTTATGCTCTTGGTTCCATAAATGGACAGGATGCGAATTGGGTAGGATGGACTGGCGCTGCGGCTGAAGCAGGTGAAATATCCGCCGAACAAGCGCAAAGTGGAACACAAAGTTTAAAGATTGAAGGAGTTCCAGGAGGAGGACCTGTAGATCAGGTTTACAATCTGGGCAATCTAACCTCTGGAGTATGGGAGGTAACTTATAGCTTGTATATTCCAGTTGGAAATACAGCATTCACCAATATTCAGAAATTTGAACGTCCTGCCGGAGGCCCTCAATGGGGGCATCAGATTCAGTGGAACTCGAACGGAACTGCCGAATACAATGTAAATTCAGGTTACAACACCTTCACGTATCCACAAGGGGCATGGTTCGAAGTAAGACATTTGATTGATCTTGACAACGACTTTACGGAATTCTTTGTAAATGGAGCTTCAGTAATCAGTCACCCATATAGCTATCAAGCATTCAGCAATACGGGAGCAATTTCACTAGGAGGAATTAACTTCTTCCCTATCACCAATTTCTTTGGTGCCAATGGAAGTGAGACGAATCCAGCGGCTATTCCATTATTCTATGTGGATGACGTTAGCATGTGCGCATTACCAATTAACGATTACAATAATACTTCGGACGCTAGTGACACCTATCCTGTTGGAACAACCAACGTAGTTTGGACCATTACCGATGCAGGTGGAAATACCGCTAGTTGTACTCAAGTGATAACGGTGAATGATACCGAAGACCCTGTGATCACATGCCCTGCTGATATTACAGTGAGCAATGACCTAGGAATTTGTGGAGCTACAATCAATTATTCCGTTACTGCAACGGATAACTGTGCAACGATCACTCCAGGTATCGTTAGCATTAATCCGCTTAAGGACAATTCACTATTCGAAGAAACCCCAGGAAATAGCAATGGAGCTGGACAGCTCATGTATGTAGGACAAAATGGCGTGGGTGAAAACCATCGAGGTGTACTAACTTTCGATGTAGCGGGTAGTGTACCCGCCGGTGCAACCATCACAGGGGTGACCCTGACCATGACAGCCGATCACCCTACCGCTTCCAACGGTGCCCATGATTTCAATCTTCACAGGTTATTGGAAGACTGGGGAGAAGGTGCTTCCGATAACGGAACTGCACCAGGGTCCGGTGGTGGAGGCTTTGGAGTGCCAGGAATTGCACCCGATGCGACTTGGGACGATGCTATGTTAGGTACTCCATGGGCAAGTGGCTCCGGAGGAAACTTTAACCCCGCATCAAGTGCCGGGCAGACTGTAGATACAAACGGACCATATAATTGGACTTCAGCCGGATTGATTTCCGATGTACAGGATATGCTCGACAACCCTGGTGCCAACTTCGGTTGGATCATCATCGGGAACGAGACTACGGGAGGAACCACCAAGCGATTTGGCACCCGTGAATCGGCCATCCCTCCAGTGCTACAAATAGTTTATGAAACCATAGCGGGTGTGACCATCACCCAAACGGCAGGATTACCAAGTGGAAGCGTATTCCCCGTAGGGACCACTACCAATACTTTCGTAGTAACCGACACTGCTGGAAACACAGATACCTGTAGCTTCGATGTGACCGTAAATGATACCGAAGCCCCGATTGCAGTGTGCCAGGATATCACCATTCAATTAGATGCCAATGGGGATGCCTCCATTACGGCTGCGGATATTGACGGAGGTTCAACAGACAATTGTGGAATTGCCAGTTTGGCCGTGACCCCAAGCGTGTTCGATTGTAGTGACGTGGGCGCCAATACGGTGACCCTTACCGTGACTGACCTTAGTGGAAACTCTTCTACCTGTACCGCTACGGTGACTGTAGAGGACAATGTTGCACCTGATGCAGTTTGTATGGACATCGATCTGTTCCTAGATGCAACCGGTAACGCATCCATTACCCCGGCCGATGTAGACGGAGGTTCAACCGATGCTTGTGGTATTGCCAGCCTTGCCATCGACATTACAGACTTCACCTGTGCCGATGTAGGACCGAATGACGTGACACTGACAGTGACCGATGTGAATGGAAACACCTCTAGCTGTATCGCAGTGGTGACCGTGATCGACAACACACCCCCAGTGATCTCCTGTCCTACGGACGTAGTAACAGGAACCGATCCTGGACTGTGCTCGGCCATGGTAACCTTCAGTGATGCCATCGCGAGCGACGAATGTGGAATTGCATCTGTGGTGCAGACTGCAGGTTTACCTTCGGGAAGTGACTTCCCCGTGGGTGTAAATACTGTCGAATTCACTGCAACCGATGTGAATGGAAACACAACCACTTGTAGTTTCACCATTACGGTGAATGATGATGAGCCTGCTATGGCAGTTTGTCAAGACATAACGATTCAATTGGATGATACCGGAAATGCTACCATCACCCCTGCTGATGTGGATGGCGGATCGACAGACAACTGTGGTATCGCAAGCTTGGATATAGACATAGATACTTTTGACTGTAGTAACGTTGGTGACAACCCAGTGGTGCTAACAGTGACCGACGATAACGGGAATGTAAGTACCTGTACCGCCATCGTGACGGTGGAAGATGTGACCGCTCCCGAGGTGTTCTGTCAGGACATCATCGTGGACCTCGATGCCACCGGTACGGTGACCATCAGTGGAACCGACATCGACAACGGAAGTACAGATGCCTGTGGTATCGCTTCCTACGATCTGGACATCGATACCTTCGACTGTTCCAACGTGGGGGACAATGTGGTAACACTTACCGTGACCGACGTAAACGGGAATAGTGCTTCGTGTACCGCCATCGTGACCGTACAGGACGTGACCGATCCGGTACTCACCTGTATGGACATCACCGTGGAGCTTGACGAGAACGGTATGGCTGTTATAGAACCTGAAGACGTGATCGATACCTTGGACGATGCCTGTGGCATCCTTACGACGGCCATCGACATTTTCGAGTTCTCATGTGATGATATAGGGACACCCGTAACCGTACAGGTGTTCGCCAACGACGTAAACGGAAATCTTGCAACATGTACTGCAACGGTTACCGTAATCGATGCCCTGCCTCCAGTACTTACTTGTCCTGAGGACCAAACCGTTGACCCAGGACCAGGGAACCTCTTCTATGAGATTCCAGACTACTTCGCTATTGGTGAAGCTACGGCAGTGGACAACTGTACCGATCCAGTGACCGACGTAACCCAGGATCCAGCACCAGGAACCTTAGTTCCAGATGGTGTGTACACCATCACCATGACAGCGACGGACGACAGTGGCAATACCGCTACCTGTACCTTCGAGCTTACCGTGGAGAGCGTACTTGGATTGGATGACCTGCCCGTTGACCTATCGACCATTGTAGTGTACCCGAACCCGGCAACAGATGTGGTGTTCATTAGCAACCCGCAGAACATAATACTGGACAAGGTGACACTCTTCGACCTGGTAGGAAGAAAAGTGGCAACCTATGACCTGAGAAACGCAGGGATCGAGACATCCCTCGATATTTCTAACTTGGCAACGGCCAGCTATACCATGGTCATCGAAGGAAGTGGAGGACAGATAAACAAAAGACTGATTAAAGAGTAAACCTCAGTTTTAATTAATAAGTAGCCCTCCTTTGCCAATGGCATGGGAGGGTTTTTTGATGTCGAGGTTTTAAATACCTTTCAAAAGAGGTATTTTTGAAAAAACATATTCTATGTATCCATGGCATCAATATTTACTGGGACTTCTCTTTGTAGGAGCCGGAGTTACCCATTTCACAAAATCTAAGTGGTACGAGAAAGTAATGCCCCCTTATATCCCTGCGCACAAAGAAATTGTGCTGCTAAGTGGGATGATTGAAATGATTTTCGGCTTAATGCTTTTGAATGCAGAAACCCAGAAAATCGCGGCCTTTGGTATCATGGGACTCCTAGTACTGTTTTTCGCAGTACATATCCATATGCTCCGGGATGAACGCGCCTCCCTAAAACTGCCCAAATGGATTCTTGTTTTGAGGTTATTGTTGCAATTCGGGCTCATTTATTGGGCGTATCAATACGTGTAAAATGGAGTTGTTTTCTGATGAGCCTAGCGAATTGAATATTCCATTACCCAATGCAACCCTAAACTATTACCCATCCTTCTTTACTTCGGAAGAAGCCGACTTCTTATACGAAAAGTTGTATCAGGAAACTCCTTGGCAACAGGATGACATCAAAGTCTTTGGTAAAATATATCCACAACCTAGACTAACGGCTCTCTATGGGAGCGAGGAAAAGACGTACAGTTATTCGGGAATAACCATGTTTCCAAAGCTATTTACCTCTACCCTACTAAAAATTAAAAATCAAGTAGAGGAACGAACCAACGAACGTTTCAATACTGTTTTACTTAATCTTTACCGTGATGGCAATGACAGCAATGGCTGGCACAGTGATGACGAAAAGGAACTGGGGACGAACCCTGTAATAGCTTCCGTGAGTCTTGGGGCGAAAAGGTGCTTTCAGATGAAGCACAAAAGGGATAAAAAATTGAAATACAAACTCTTCTTAAATCACGGAAGCCTATTACTAATGTCGGGTGAAACGCAGCACCATTGGAAACACCAATTACCAAAAACCAAAAAAATGATGGCGCCACGAATCAACCTAACATTTAGGGCTCTTATATAAAATGCTTTTTCTTGGCAAGGGTTTTAGAATCTTTCAATAAAAGAAGGGTCAAACCTATTAATACAATCGTATGATAGATAAGCCTTTCATACATATTACCCACCAGAATAAAGATTCCCATAACAATGGATATGAAAAATCCTATCATGATGGCTTTTCTCAACCTAATGTTGAAACTTATGAGCATTCCTGTAAAAAATTCTAGAAAGGGGAAAAGTGCCCCACCAATAATCAGTAAAGTTTCGAAGGGAAGTACCCCTTCATAATTGGATAAAACAAAATCGATATAGTTTCCGATATCTACAATTCTGATGAGTCCGTGGATGGAAATAACGCCTCCAACCAGTAATCTTAAAACGTAATAGAACTTTCTGTACTCTAGCATAACCTCTCTCAATTGGAGGGCAAAAGTACTCTATAATAGACAGTTAGAAAAACTGATTAGCTTTCGAAAACGTTTGCGGCAGTAAAAAAAATCAATTTTTCGATATTATGCATGCATAATAAGATGAATGACATACCGTACTTAACTATTCCTTAAGAAAATTAACCGAAAATTTCGTTGAGAACCCCTGCCAAACGAACACCTCCTTTTTGAAGTTGTGCTCGCATGGTATTTACGTATCGATACATATATCGATAGCCCAGCTTCTCCCCAATTTCAGTATTTTCATATATGTCCAAACAGAGTGCCCGACTTTCGTACATCCAGTCGGTCACTGAACCTTGTTGCATTTGTTCAATCTGTTCCTTAGATATAGCATCGGCGTTGGCAGCCAATTCAGAATAGGACATATTATAACTTTCAATCATCTTCGTATCCCAAACCGTATGCAAATTCGTTCCATCGTCGAACCATCTTACTTGAAAGGTATTAGCTCCTTTGTCCTCCGCTTTTCCAATATGCAAAGGTTGGTGTAGATCTCCCATAAAATGCACCAATAGCTTTAAATGGAAGGCCTTGTCTTCCTTGGTTGCAGCGTCATCTTTTAACACATTAATACAGGTCTCAATAGCGCGGATGATATCCCCACGATCACTTTTTGGGTGGTCTTCATAGGTAGTATCGAAGGGAAAATTCACATAATGCCAAGGACCATAGGGCCTGTACTTTTCATCACTTTTTATTTCGTCTGCATAGGTAGATACAAAGGCAAGCGAAGCCCCATCCAAAAGCTCCTTGATTCTCTTTTCGGCTTTTTTGGTTAAATGACTTTGGGCGATTTCACCCGTAGCCCTATGCCCCGTTCTTCCCCAATCCTCTGAGGCACATAAAAAACCAGTATTCAATAAAAGTAGTGCGATCCAAAAATAAATAGCTTTCATAGGTTGCTTGCTTTGTCTACAAATATACCCACATCGAGATTACCAAAGTGTTATTTTACCTAAATTATATGGGCTTTAACAAGAATTAGGTTAAAGATTCGTTTTATCTTAGACAATCCCAAAAACAGACCTAGATGAAAATCTTCTTATCCATTCTCGCATTTATCTCCTTCACCACCATGGTATCCCAAGAATCTGGTTTCAGTGAACGGGATTTAAGTGTTTCTCCGTTTGTTGATGGCACCCTGTTGCTGCCCAAAAAAAGTGAACTGCCGCCTTTAGTAATATTAGTGGGTGGTTCTGGACCCACCGATAGAGATGGCAATCAACAAATGCAACGCACCAATTGCTTGAAATACCTTGCTGAAGGTCTAGCAAATAAAGGGATTGCTGCGTTTCGATACGATAAACGCATTATTAAGCAAATGAAAGATCGTACGTTGAATGAAGAAAGCATTCGTTTCGATGATTTTATTAAAGATGCTGAAGATGTCATTGCTTACTTTAAAAAGGCCAATTCCTTCTCGAAAATTTATGTCATTGGTCATAGTCAAGGATCCTTGGTAGGCATGGTGGCCGCTCAAGGCGATGTCGACGGATTTATTTCCATTGCCGGTGCTGGCCAAGAGATTGACGATGTAGTGGTAGATCAGATTGCAAAACAAGCGCCAGGCCTTAAAGAGAATGCCCGGAAGTCTTTTGATGATATGCGTGCCAATGGTGTGGCGCAGAATTACAGCCCAGGGCTATCCTCGATTTTCAGGCCTCAAATCCAGCCTTTTATGCTCACGTGGATGCAGTACAACCCCAATGAGGAAATTAAAAAACTGACTGTTCCCACCTTCATAATCAATGGAGATAAAGATCTTCAGGTTCAAGTATCGGAGGCTGAAAAACTAAAGGAGGCAAAACCGGATGCGAAGTACGCTATCATTAAAAACATGAATCATATTTTAAAGGAAATTCAGGGTGATGATATTGAAAATAGTAAGTCCCATAACCGAAGGGATCTTCCGGTGATGCCCGAATTGATAAATCAAATTTCCGATTTTATCCTTCAGTAATCTGTTTGATGAATTAATTGTATTTTGCATTTCAAACTAATTGACCATGCAAAATTCTGTTGAAGAAGTCATTCAAGACACCACCCCACTATTTACCAACGATACCATAGTTTTCGGGCTACTTATGATAGCCTTAGGGCTTATTTTCTATACCTCCAGCCGACCTACAGGGTTTTGGCACAAGTTTTACAAAATAATACCCGCCTTATTCATGGCGTATTTCATCCCCGCCATCTTTACTTCTTTAGGACTTATTGCTCCGGAATGGACTACGGTCGTATCGGAAACGGAAACGGTGGAAGGCAGTAGTAGATTGTATTATATGTCCAGTAGGTATCTGCTACCCGCTGCCTTGGTATTGATGACGTTGAGCATGGATCTAAAGGCAGTATTTAATTTAGGTCCCAAGGCCTTGATAATGTTCTTTGCGGGTACCATAGGGATTATTCTGGGAGGACCCATTGCGGTGCTGATCATTGGTAGTATTTCACCTGAAACAGTCGGTGGTGAAGGTGCCGATGCTGTCTGGAGAGGTTTGTCGACGCTTGCAGGAAGTTGGATTGGTGGTGGCGCCAATCAGGCGGCTATGTTAGAAATTTATGGCTACAATCAGAAACTGTATGGGCAAATGGTATTTGTGGATATCGTAGTGGCCAATATCTGGATGGCTTTGATCCTTATTGGAATCGGTAAAGCGACTCGCATTGATCGATGGCTCAAGGCCGATACTTCGGCCATAGAAAGTTTAAAGGACAAAGTAACCACCTACTCAAAGAAAGTAGAACGAAACCCCACCTTAACCGATTATATGATCATCGCCGGAATTGCCTTTGGTACGGTGAGTTTCGCCCATTTTGGAGCGGGTTTTATGAGTTCTCTCTTTGAAGGCTTCGTAAATGGGATGGAACCTGGTTTAAAAAAGAATTCCCTCACCTTCCTAAGTTCCAATTTCTTTTGGATGGTTACCATAGCCACCATTATTGGGGTGATTTTATCCTATACAAAGGCCAAGGTATATGAAGGTGCCGGGGCCAGCAAAATAGGAAGTGTTTTCATTTATATACTCGTAGCTTCCATTGGAATGAAAATGGACTTAACACTCATCTTCGATAACCTAGGTTTAATCGCCATAGGATTTGTTTGGATCGCCATACATGCTGGATTATTAATACTTACAGCCAAACTCATAAAAGCACCTTACTTTTTCCTTGCGGTTGGAAGTCAGGCGAACGTAGGTGGTGCCGCATCGGCACCCATCGTGGCTTCTGCTTTTCACCCTTCCCTGGCTACCGTTGGGGTTTTATTGGCGGTGTTTGGATATGCCGTAGGAACCATTGGAGCTGTATTGTGCACAGTATTAATGCAAGCTGCCTCTGTAGGATAGTTTCCCTTGTGGCACTTGGATTAATTTTGGATATTTGCGGCCAGCAATACGAATCCTATGAAATACATCCTTTCCCTAACCCTTTTGGTAACGTTACTATGCAGCTGTAGTGGAACCGTTGAAAATGAAATGACCTTATCCGGACAGGTAAAGGGATTAAAGAAAGGAACGCTATATCTTCAAAAACTGGAAGACACCCTTTTCATTACCCTAGATTCCCTCGCAGTGAATGGAAATTCCGAATTTGAATTCAGTGCTTTGGTGGAAAGTCCCGAAATTCACTACCTCACACTTACATTTGCGGATAGTTCGAACACCGTAAAGCGTATCCCGTTTTTCGCCGAAGCCAAAGAGATGTCGGTTTCCACGAATTTGAATCAGTATGAAATTGAAGCTTCCATAAGTGGCTCGGTAAATCATGACAAACTTGAGGAATATCGGATGCTACTGGAACGCTATCAGAACAAGAAATTGGATTTGATCGAACAGGGACTCAACGCCTTGAAAGAAGGGAATGATTCCTTGGCCAATGTGGTCCAGACACAACAGGAAAAGTTATTGGCGAGCAGATACTTGGCTACCGTGAATTACGCCCTGAACCAGTCTGATTATGAGATAGCCCCGTACTTAATGCTTACGGAGGCGTATGACGCCAATATTAAATACTTGGATACCCTGTACCATGTATTGACCCCAAAAGTAAAAGACTCCAAATACGGTAAGGCATTGGAGTCTTTCATACAGGATCGTAAGAAGTAGTATCCTACAAAGCGTTTATTTTATCTATTAACTTTCTCCCTTTTTCTTCCAATTCGGTACGAATGGAATTAAAGTGTTGTTTTTTGTTTTCGGCGCTTCGGTCGTTCATCTTTGCTATCAATACATCGAAGGTTTCAATAGCCTCATCAATAATCTTTTCAGATTTCTTGGTATCCTTTTCAGGATTGGTCAATTCCCAGATATATACTGCCTCGATGATATCTCCCAATACGTAGTTAATGTCTTTTTTTAAATCGCGCTTATTTGCCATGGTAAAAAAATTTTCAGCAAAAATACCACTTTAAATAAATTCTAAGGCACGGAGACCTCCAAAAGTGTTGCGCTAGAAGTCTTTATCTTGATTTCGGAAGCAATTGCGGGGATCAATAGGGTTTCACCCGTCGCAAGTTCTTCGGCTTGTCCCATGGATTCTATGGAAGCTTTCCCTTCTGTACACATATATACGAGGAAAGAATCAATGGTACTCACATCTCTTGTTACATCTTCAGTTAACGGTAAAAGAGACGTTCTAAAATAGGGAGCCAAACAGATTTCGTTTTCGTGGTTCTGGTCTTTTGAAAAATGAAGCTTTGCTTGGGTATCTTCAAAATTGATCACATCCAATGCTAAATCGGTATGCAACTCTCGCATATTACCATCGATCCCGGGTCGGTCCCAATCGTAAATTCGATAGGTGATATTGGAGGTTTGTTGGATTTCGGCCAAGACAACTCCTGCCCCAATGGCGTGTACAGTTCCCGGGGCAATAAAAAATGAATCCCCTGGACTTACCGCTTCTTCGTGAAGTATCTGCGTAATCTCACCTCGGGACAAATAGTCCTTGTAGGTTTCTTTATTCATGTCCCTATTAAAGCCCAGAATGAGCCGAGCTTCTTTATCGGCATCCATGATGTACCACATTTCTGTTTTTCCGAAACTGTTGTGGCGTTCTTTTGCCACCGCATCATCGGGATGCAACTGTACAGAAAGATCTTGACTGGCATCTATGAATTTGAATAGCAAAGGAAACTCCCCACCATATTCGCGCATTACTTTCTTTCCGAGTAATGCTTCTCCGTATTCCTCTATTAAAGCAACCAACGACATTCCTTCCAAGGAGCCATTGCTCACTTTTGAGATATTGCCGTCTACTCCAGAAATCTCCCAACTTTCACCAATACGTCCTGACCCCGATTTTCCGAAGTGGGAAACTAACTTGTGTCCACCCCAAACCTTTTCCTTGAGGATGGGTTCGAACTTGATTGGATATAGTTCTTTCATGTATGTTCCTTCTGTAAAAATTTCAGGGACTTCTTAATATGGGGATCTGCACCCAATGCTGCAAATTTATATAGCAACTGTCCTTGGGAGTTAAAGATAAATGTTTCCCGCCCGGGAAGAACTCCCAAAAGTCCTTTTTTAACACCAAACAGTCGCCTCACTTTATTCCTTGTATCGGCTAATAAGGTAAATGGTAATTTATAATGCCTGGCAAAACGTTTATGGGAAGATTCACTATCGGAACTAATCCCAATGACCTGAGCTCCGA
Organism: Flavobacteriaceae bacterium; assembly: GCA_019634365.1. GTDB lineage: Bacteria > Bacteroidota > Bacteroidia > Flavobacteriales > Flavobacteriaceae > Aureisphaera. The sequence continues at coordinate 20,664 of JAHQVM010000022.1, forward strand.
GATCGGTGAAGTCTTCAAAATTATCCCTAAAGCTACAGGCCTCACGGACACAACCTGGTGTAAAATTTTTAGGATAGAAAAAAATAACCAAGGCCGATTTGCCTAAGAATTCCGAACTTGATACGGCGTTACCATCTTGATCGTTGAGTGTAAATTCGGGTAATTTATTTCCTATTTCCATGATTCCCTAACCCGTATATACCACAAAATTACGTGGGGTTTCGTATAACTTAACCGAAATAACATAGGAGGCATCTAGCCTAGCACTTAATTTATCCCAAATTACCTTGGCTATGTTTTCTGCTGTTGGATTCATATTTTCAAATTCGGGTACATCCACATTCAGGTTTTTATGATCGAAGGGTTGTTCCACTTCTTCATAAATAATCTTTTTTAGTATCCCTAGGTCAATCACAAATCCAGTCTCTTCATCGATAGGACCGGTAATTCCCACCTCCAATTCGTAATTATGCCCATGGTAATTGGGATAACTACACTTACCAAATACTTCAAAGTTTTTTTCGTCGCTCCAATCTTTTCTATACAAACGATGGGCAGCATTGAAATGTGCTTTTCTATAGACAGTTACACTCATAGGGTAAGGTATTGGTAAAATTTTTCGAATATAATTTTGAACCAAGCGGTATACAGATCTGGATTTTTGGCAATATCATGCTTTACCTCTTCCAAATCCATCCACTTCCACGCTGCCACTTCAGAATCATTAATGGAAGGTTCCCCATTGAACTGGCCCACCATAATATGATCCAATTCATGCTCGGTAAGACCATTATCGAAAGGTGCTTTATAGATAAACGAAGTGGTTTCTTTGAGTTCTGCAACAAAACCCATTTCTTCTTGAAGTCTTCGGGCGCCTGCTTCCAAGGAAGATTCTCCATCTCGCTGATGACTGCAACAGGTATTGGTCCAAAGGCCCGGAGAATGGTATTTGGACAAAGCTCTCTGTTGTAACATTAATTCGTTTTTATCATTAAATATGAAAACCGAAAAAGCACGATGCAACACCCCTTTTTCATGGGCTTCCAATTTGGGCATTAGGCCAATTTTTTCATCTTTTTCATTTACAAGTATCACTTGTTCTTCCATGGGCAAGCAGCAATTTTTACCAAAAATACGAAATGGGATGTTAAGTAAATCAAAAAGCGCCCAACTTTCGTTGGGCGCTAGGGGTCATAATTTGGTAAGTTTACATCAATTCTGGATTAAGAACATTGATCGCCTGTTGAGCTGATGTGCCTCCTCAGTACACTCCACCCCATTCGAGCATTCGTTCTGTAATTGGTACTCGCCATACCCCTTTGCTGTTAAACGTTTTTTATCAATACCATTGTCCACCAACCAATTCAATGTAGATTGGGCACGTTTTTCGGACAAGGCCTCATTATATGCATCGTTTCCTCTAGAATCGGTATGTGATTCTATATGGATTATTAATTCTGGATATTCGCGCATAGCAGCCAAAATCTTAGCCAATTCTATAGCCGCGTCTGGACGAATATTGTATCTGTCGAAGTCGAAATAGATCGGTTGCAAACTCAAACGACATCCTAAATCGTCCGGTGGACAAGGATCACATTCGAGCAATACAGGTACTTCTATCGTTCCTGTTGCATTGGGTGTTTCCACAATTTCTTCATTGAACTCGCAACCCTCGCTATTGGCACGTATTAGATAGGTAGTTTCACATTCCACTACGGTTTTAAACGAATAGCTTCCATCCTCTTTGGCAGTTACGGTTTCCAAAGCACTGTTGTTGGAGTCCAAAAGCGTAACAATGGCACCTGGCACGGCAACACCCGTCACCTTATTGGTAATCGCTCCTGCAATGTTAATTTCACATTTTTCCTGAACACGATAGATATCATCGGACAAACTCCCTTGGTCACCATCCCTATTGGAGGAAAGATATCCTATACGTTGACCTTCCTTTATAATAAATCCGAAGTCATCCTGGTTACTATTGGCAGGCTCTCCAAGATTTGTGATCGTTGAGGAAGTTCCACCATTTTCAATTTTTGTTACGTAAATATCCAAGCCTCCCAAACCAGATCGTCCATCACTTGAAAAATACAGGTTGTTTTCTTCACTGATGAATGGAAAGCTCTCACGGGCTTCCGTATTTACGGTTGGACCCAAATTAACTGGGGTTCCGTACGTGCCATCCTCCAAAATATCTACAAACCAAAGGTCGGACATTCCAAGCGTTCCCGGCCTATCGGAAGCAAAGTACAAACGTTTTTCATCTACGCTGAGTGCTGGATGCGCTACGGAGTAATCATCGCTATTAAAAGGAAGTTCCTCTACATTAGTCCAGTAATTCTCACCACTTTTAATGGCTTTGTACAATTTTAGACGAATTGTCTTTTGTTTATCACGTCCCTTCTTTCCATCGGTAAAGTTGTTTCGGGTAAAATAAACGGTTTTCCCGTCTTTCGTAAATACCGACGAAGATTCATGGTATCGTGTATTGATCTCACCATCCAATGGACTCACATTCGACAGTTTCCCTTCGGCATCCATATCTGCCACATACAAATCCAAAAATGGCAATTGGTTCCATTCATATACCTTCTCCCCTTCATTCGCTTTGGCCGCCTTGGCAAAAACCAATTTGTCCAAATAAAAGGAAGGCCCAAAATCTGAACTATCGGTGTTGATACTCACCTTTTCTACTACATATCCTTTGGCCTGGAAAGCTATACTTTTTAGATAATTGGGATCTTCGTTAAAGTTCCTAATGATAATATTATCTCCCCCGACCTTTTCATAAGCCGCCATTAACTTATCGGATTCTTCGTATTGCTCCAGCGATTTTAAAGCCTGTGCAGCGCGATAGTAGTAGATCGCATCTGTTTCTGAAGTAAATTCATTGATGGAACGCTGGTACCACTCGGCCGCCTGACCGTATTCACTATTGAAATAATACGTATCTCCCAACTTCTGAAAAACCTGAGCCGATGCATAACCATCTTCTACTACTTTCAAGTAGATTTCACGGGCATCGATATAGGAGTACTTATCGAATTCTTTATTCGCTTTTTCGATTCTATTTTTTTGGGCAAAGGAAATGCTAGTGACGCAAATCACTAGCAGGGACATAAGTATTTTTTTACATAAGGAACTTCTGTACATACTTTATAGTTTAAAAGAATCTTGGTGATAAAACACGCTCGGGTTTGTTAAAGATATCGAACTTCAGGAACACTTCATAGGAACCATCACTATAGGTTTCGATATCTGTCGTTTGATAATCATATCCTACTCCGATGAATATCTCGTCGCTTACTTGGAAACCTGCTATAGCACTTAGTGCAGCGCTCCATCGGTAGGATGCTCCCAACGTAAATTTCTCGTTAATTAGGAAAGTACCGGACGCATCCCATTGCAAGGGAGAACCACTTACTACTTTGATAAGCGTAGCAGGTTTGAATTTTAAGTTATCATTTATATCGAATACATACCCAGCAATTAGGAAATAGTGCAATCTCTCAGCTGCTGTAGTTTCTCCCGCAAAACTTGAAGGATCATCTACAATGGCATCAATTTGAGATTCATCGAAGTGTTTTGTGGAAAGGAAGTTCGGTACCGAAAGCCCGGCATAAAACTTATCTGTATAATAGTAGGCTCCTGCCCCGATTTGGGGTTGCAACCTTCTATCCACGTTGTTTTCGAAAACATCTCCCTGATCTGCAATATTCAGCTTGGTAAAATCGACATCCAATAGATCCAACCCTGCTTTTACTCCAAAAGATACTTTGGCATCTTCGGAAGCATTAATCACATAGGCATAGTCGATATTGATATTGGACTCTACTGCGGGTCCTAACTCATCATGAACGATGGACAGTCCCAATCCCATATTTTGAAGGGATCCAATAGGTGTTCCCATTGTGAAGGTTCCCGTTTTGGGGGCGCCTTCAAAGTTTACCCATTGCGTACGGCCCAATAAACCGAAATTAAGCGCTTCCTTCGAACCCACATAGGCTGGGTTTACCACCTGAGTATTATACATGTACTGCGTATACTGTGGATCCTGCTGTGCTTTACTCGAGACTGTACCGAGTAAAATCAGAACTAAGATTGCTAGGTAATTATTTTTCATGTTTATCAATTTTGTATCCATAAAGGGTCTAGCCATTTAGGGTTTTACTGTCTATCTGTTTATGTATAAATATCCGTTATAAGCACTCTGTCCTTCTGGGTTTTCTCCAGGGAACGTAAGTACATAGAAGTAGGTTCCTGTTGGAAGCTCTTCGTCTTCACTAATGGTTGCTCTTGCATTGGATCTACCTCTAAATACATTGTTAGCTTCGTCATATCCATCGGTTTCGAATACCAATACACCCCATCTGTTGAATATCTTCACATTGTTGTTCGGGAAGTCTGTAATTCCTCGAATCTCGAAGAAGTCGTTCAATCCGTCACCATTTGGTGTAATACCATTAAATATTTCGAACTGTTCTCCTCCAACATTAGGTATATCTGTTACCGTTGGATCGTCTGGATCACCATCACCGTCGTTATCCGTGTTCGTGATATCGGTTGGGTCATCACTATCATCTTCTACCTCATTACCATTGCCATCTTCCCCAGTTGCAATAGCTTGGTTAATCACCTCACCATTATCGATATCTTCCTGCGTAATCTGGTAAGTACCAATGAACGTAGTACTATCGGTTTCTCCAACTTCCAATACTTCAATCGGTCCTCCTTCGATCACAACTCCAGGAAGCGGGTCATCAATGGTGATGTTGTATAGCGTTACATCTCCAGTATTTGTTACGCTGAAGGTGTACGTGATAGTTTCACCCACCTGAGGAATCTGATCTCCGTTGTCATCATTGAACACCCCTGTCTTCTCAAGAGACATCATTGGGTCTTGACAAAGTGAACTTATGGTTGGATCGTCTTCCAGCACACTATTATCATCAGACAGGTCGGAAACAACCGTACCATCTGGAGCCGTTCCTTCCACCGTAGCTTGGTTACTGATAAATCCAGCATCTACGTCGTCTTGAGTTACCGTGTAAATCGCTGTGAATGTTTCGGTATCGGATTCACCCGCTGGGATGGATACCGGACCTCCTGAAACAGTTACCAGTGGATCTGTTACCATTACATCTGTTAAGGTTACATTCCCAAGGTTACTTACCACGAAGTCGTATACAATGGTCTCCCCAAGGTCGATACATCCATCTCCATTCTCATCGGTTGGCGTACCTACTTTAATAAGTGCAATTACAGCATCCTGACACAACTCTGTAATCGTTGGATCGTCTTCTAATGGACTGTTATCATCACTCAAGTCGGATACTACATCTCCGTTTTCGTTGGTGCCTGTCACGGTAGCCTGGTTTACTACTTGTCCAGCCTCGATGTCATCTTGATCAATAATATACGTAGCTGTGAAAGTTGTGCTATCTGACTCTCCTGGAGCCAAGGTTATAGGTCCACCCAATACATTCACCAATGGATCTTCAATAGTTATGTTTGATAGCGTAGCATTACCTGTGTTGATTACCTCGAAACTATACTCAATGGTTTCTTTGGTATCGGCACACTTATCACCATCACTATCTGTAACAACCCCTGTCTTAATCAAGGCGATGCTTGCACCTTGACATAGGTCGGTATCTGTTGTATCATCATTATCAACTGCTGAACCTGAAAGGTCACTTACTACAGTTCCATCAGGAGCGGTTCCTTCGGCAGTGGCTTGGTTCAATACCTCACCGTTGTCGATATCTCCTTGTGTGATCGTGTAGCTTCCTGTGTACACCCATACTTCATCTACATCCAACTCTCCGTCACCATCGGTATCACCACTCTCAGGTCCTCAAAAAGGTCCGCCCAATAATGTATCGACAACTACGA